>JALVQI010000063.1 GCA_027031485.1 Candidatus Aminicenantota bacterium
CTTGATATACCGGGAGGTTGGGATTACAGAACTCCTGAGCAATTTATGCCGCGAAGATGGATAACATATAAAGGCAAAAAAGTCCCCTGGGAAACATGCCAGACTTTTTCGGGTTCGTGGGGATACTACCGGGATGAGTATACATGGAAGAGTGTACGACAGCTTCTTATTATGCTTATAGAAACTGTCAGTAAAGGAGGTAATCTTCTTTTAAATGTAGGCCCTACGGCAAGAGGAACTTTCGATAAAAGAGCCATAGACAGGCTTAAAGGTATGGGGAAGTGGATGAAATATCATAAAAGATCTATTTATGGCTGCACCGAAGCCCCGAGGGAGTTCAAAAAGCCGGACAATTGTCTCCTGACTTATAATCCTGAAACAAAGAGATTATATGTTCATGTTCTTGTCTGGCCTCCTCTCGGAAGGCTTTTTCTTGACGGTTTTGCAGGAAAAGTGGAGTATGCCCAGCTTCTCAATGATGCTTCCGAAGTTCAAATAATTAAGAAACCATACTGGACAGTCGTGGAAAGGAAATTTTCAAAGGACACGCTTGTACTAAAACTCCCTGTAAAAAAACCCCCCGTCGAAATTCCGGTAATTGAGCTATTTTTAAAGTAAGCTTATTATTACAAAACTATTATATCTATTGAAAAACAAGAAAGAAACGGATCGGGGATAGTTAAGAATTTAAATTGTACGATCAATAAGACTTAACTGATTTTTTAATATAACCCTTTCTTGGTTTGTAAAATGTAATGAATATTTACAAGTTTAATTTTTATTATCTTCAATTGAAATTAAAACATTCCTTCCTAACTTAAAAAACAGATAACATATCAAATAAAATGGATTCAATTTGACTTCTTTTTTATTTTTATTTAAAATTAATAAAGGAGGCTAATATGAAAAGTGAAAAGGAAAAAAATTTTTATATTAAATTAAGAAAGAAAATAACTGAATGGGCTGAAAGCAGAGGTGTTAAAGAAAATAAGGTCTTTAAATACATCCTTTTAGCTCCTGACTTTTTCTATCTCTTGTGGAAACTTTCTACGGATAAGGATATCCCCGCCGAAGATCGTCTGCTGGTCGGAATAGCTATATTCTATTTTATATCACCTTTCGATCTCTTTCCTGAAGGGATTATCGGTCCGATAGGATATCTTGATGACATAGCGATATCCGCCTATGTTGTGAAGAAGATTATTAAAAAAGCAGGGGAGGAAAAAGTAAAAAAATATTGGCCGGGTGAGGAAGATTTGCTTTTTTCAATTGAAAATATTCTTGAAACTGTTGATAAATATCTTGGTTCGGGTTTATGGAAAAAGCTTGTTAATTTTGTAGAATCAAGAGAAAAAAGGTATAAAAATTCCGCTAAGCAAACTCAAAAGAAAACCGAAGGTTCAAAAGGAGAGGAAAGCAAAAGTAAAAAGGTTACCCCAAAGAAAAGGATAAGCAGGCAAACCGGGAAAGCAAGAACTGAAAACAAAAAAGCCAAAAGGGGAAGACCTAAGAAAAGTGCTAATAAAAAAAAGGAGGAAAACAGGTGAAAAAAACAGGTTTATTTATTATTGTGTTTTTGGTTATTGTTTCATTGAGCGCTGCAGGAATTTACATTGAACAGAAAAATGAAACCTCTTCGTCTACGGGAGGGAACAAGGTTATAATTTCTAAGGTCTGGTTTAATCCTTCCATTATAAGAACAGATACTGGAGACAGAACAACAGTTGTTAATTTTAAAAATAAAACTGTTCTTCTTGTAGACAGAAAAAATAAAATCTACTCTATTGTCGATTTAGGGAAATTCAAACAGATGACAGGAATGGTTATTAATATGCTCAAACAGTTTTCCAAAGATAAAAATCTGGGAATTACCATTAAGATTACCGATGAAAAAAAGGTAATAGACGGTTACAAATGCTATAAGGTTATAACCGACATTTATGGTATGAAAAGCGAAACATGGTTTTCAAAGGATATAGACATACCAAAAGATCTTTTTATCAAAAGTTATGAGATGATGCTTCCGGAACAAGATTTTAAAAAATTCATCAATGATCCCCAGTTCAAAAAAGTGGAGGGTTTTCCTGTGGAAAGCATACAGACATCAAACTTTATGGGGCAATCATCCATAACAAAGACCAGGCTGATAAAATACAAGAAAATGTCTATCCCGATGTCTGTCTTTAAAATTGATTTAACAGGCTATCAGAAAAAAACAATTAATATGATGGGAGGAAAATGATAAGAGAACCAGTTGTCTCCGGTAAATTCTATCCTGATGACCCCGAGATATTAAAACAAACAATAAAACAAAAAGTAGTTGAGGTTAAAAATAAGTACAAAGCAAAGGGAGTGGTAAGTCCCCATGCAGGCTATTTTTATTCGGGAAAAGTTGCGGTTGAGGTCTTTAGCAGTATAGAGATTCCGAAGAATATCATTATTATTGGCCCTAATCATCAGGGAATAGGGAATTTTTACTCCCTTTCCGGTGCTGACCATTGGGCTACCCCTCTGGGAATTGTAAAAGTTAATAAAAAGTTAATAGATACCATAATAAAATATACCCCTTATGTTTATGTGGATGAAACAGCCCATATGTACGAACATTCCATAGAGGTTCAGCTACCGATAATTCAATATTTCAGAGAGGATATAAGCATAGTTCCTTTTTCTATTATGGGATATGATCTGAATGAATTGCTCCTTATCGGAAAAGGATTTAAAAAATCTCTTGAAAATTATGATGAAGAGGTTCTCATTGTAGCAAGCACGGATTTCAGTCACTATGTACCTCAACGGGAAGCAGAGGAAAAAGATCATCTTGCTATTGAAAAAATTCTGAAATTAGACCCTGAGGGACTCTGGAGAATAGTAAAAGAAAAGAGAATTTCAATGTGTGGAGTAGCTCCCGTGACAATCATGTTAGAATCTTTGAAAGAGGAAGGGTTAAGTGCAAAACTCATAAAATACACAACCTCAGCAGAAGCATCGGGAGATGCTACCAATGTAGTAGGTTACGCAGGAATCGTTTTATATTAACTTTTTACTTTATTTTACTGTTAAAATTATCCAAGACAATGCGATAGGGCAACTTCTTACCTTTTGAGATTCCTATTCTACCTGTGTATTTAAGTTTTTCAGGAAGAAATTTCTTTCCGTAAAATAGTTTAATCGGAGATTCTTTCTCATATATTTTAAAACCATTGTGTTCCTTTCCAATGGACAATGCCATACAGAGTTTTCCTGGACCATTTGTTAAATTTTTCACATCTTTCCTTTTCCTTCTCTCCATCATTTTTTCTACTCCCATTTCAGGAAGTATTGCTCTAATAAGAATTGCTCCTGCCTTACCCTGTGGTTCTGTTATTATATTCAAAAGATAGTACATACCATAGTTCAGATAAACGAATATTCTTCCCTCTTCTCCGTAGAGTGGAATGCTTTTTTTTGTTTTTTTACCTCCGTATGCAAAACTTCCGGGGTCATTTTCCCCTAAGTATGCCTCAGCTTCAACAATCGTTCCCCCTGTTTTAATCCCATCAACCTCTGAGATTAGTTTCATACCTATTATTTCCTTTAAAATTTCCAGAGTCGGTTTTAAGAAAAAATCTCTTTCAACCTGTTTCATAAATCCTCCTGTACAGTTCAAATAATTCATTGATTGATAGTTGTTCGGCTCTTTTTTCAATAAGTTTACTTTCTTTTAGTCTGACAAGCTCTTTTTCAAGAAGATTGTTTTTTAATTTTTTTCTTCTCTGGTTAAATATTCTGTCCAAAAAAGACTTGAAGTTTTCAGGCTCTTTTATATTAATCAGTGGAACAGCTCTTTTTTTTATAACAAGAGCGGATGAGTCAACCTGAGGAGGGGGGTTAAAACTTCCCGGCGATAGATGAAAGGCTATCTTAATGTCAAAAAAAATCTGCATTAAGATTGAAAGAGGAGAATATTTTTTACTGTTTTCCTTTGAAATAATTCTTTCAGCTAACTCCTTTTGAATGACAATAACAGCCTCTTCAAATGTTTTCCTGTATTCGAAGATTTTAAGTAAAGTGGGGGAAGATATTTTGTAGGGAAGATTGCTAACTATTTTAAAATTTTTATTTAAAATTTGTTCGAGATCTATTTTTAAAAAATCTCCCTCCATAATTCTTATCTCCGGAAATTTTTTTCTCAATTCTATAATCAGTTTTTGATCGATTTCTATGGCAATAAGGTTTTTTGTCCTTTTTAAAATAAATTCTGTTAAAATCCCCTTCCCGGGACCAATCTCAATCACAAAGTCTCCATCCTTTATTTCAATCAAATTAACAATTTTTTCAGCTAAACCTTTGTTCCAGAAAAAATGTTGTCCCCAATGTCTCCCCATTAAAACTCTTTTAGTATAATTGTTTCCTTTCTATCTGGACCTGTTGAAACGATTGATACAGCTGTTTTTAAGAAATCTTCAATATACCTTATATAATTTTTAGCATTTGCTGGCATATCATCGTAATCTGTAATTCCGTAAGTGCTTGTTCTCCACCCTTCAAGCTCTTCGTATACTGGCTCTACCCTATCCAAAATCCAGCTCTCAGTCGGAAAATTATCAAGCATTTTCCCTTTATATTTATAACCAATGCAAACCTTTATCTTTTCAAAGGAATCAAGGATATCAATCTTTGTTAAAACGATTGATTTTACTCCATTTAATTTTACGGAGTACTTTAATGAGAACAGATCAAGCCAGCCGCACCTTCTTGGTCTTCCCGTTGTTGCTCCATACTCCTTGCCCCTCTCCCTTAAAATCTTTTCATCTTCTCCTTTTGCCTCTGTCGGGAAAGGTCCTTTACCTACTCTTGTTGTATAGGCTTTTACAATACCTACAACATCAATTTCCGTATCAGCTCCTATTCCTGTTCCTGTATAAATACCTCCTACAGTCGGATGGGAGGAGGAAACATAGGGATATGTTCCGAAATCTATGTCAAGAAGCGCACCTTGAGCTCCTTCAAATAGTATCGTGTCTTCATTTTCCTTTGCTTTTTGTATTATTAAAAATGTATCTGCAATATATTCAAGAAGCTCATCTCTGATTTCCATAATATCTTCATATATTTTATTTGAATCCAGTGTTGATTTGTTTATCCCTTTCAGAAAAATATTTTTAATTTTCACAAGGTAATCTATCTCTTTTTTTAAATACTCAGGATTATAAAGACTTGAAAGCTTTATTCCCCGCCTTCCCGCTTTATCCTCATAGGATGGCCCTATTCCTCTTTTAGTTGTTCCTATTTTTTGTTCTCCTCTGATTTCCTCTTCAATAATCGAATCAAATTCCGAATGGAAAGGTAAAATCATATGTGCATCTTTGCTTAAAAAGAGTCTTCCTTTTGTTTTTATTCCAAAACCATGCAATTCTTTTATCTCTTTAATAAAGGAATAAGGGTCAACAACAACCCCATTCCCTATTATACATTTTGTATCCCCGTGGATAATTCCGGAAGGAATAAGATGAAGGACTATCTTTTTATCTCCTATAATCACAGTATGCCCTGCATTGTGCCCTCCCTGGTATCTGACAGTTATCTTTATTTTTTCCGAAAGCAAATCCACAATTTTTCCTTTCCCCTCATCTCCCCACTGCAATCCTATTACCGCATAATTTTTACTCATTTTTTCCTCCCTCAATTTTTTATGGCACGATTTAAAAAGCTGTTTTTCGTTATATTAGCCCCAATTAAAATTATATTTATCCCTATTACCAGAATTGTTCCCCCTATCAATTGTTTTGACGAAAGGGGAAGTTTTAAAATAAGGTAAGAACCAATGGCAACTAAAAATGGCTGGATGGATCTTATAATTGAAACTGTGCCGGCTTTCATGTAACTTAAAGCTTTAAATAGCAAGAACATACCTAAAACAGGCCCCGCAAATGAGCCGATTAAAAGATTAAGCATTTCTCCTTTTGAAGGAAAGTGAAATCCTCCTTTGAAAATTATTAATAAAGCATAGGAAGTAAACAGAAAATATACCCTTAGCATTGTGATAAGAAAGGAGGGAATTTTTCTGGAATTTTTTCTTACAAGTGTTGTATTGATGGCAAAAATCAATAGCATGATAAAGATCATTAGCAAATAAACAGGTTTTACCTCGGGCGAAGAATATGTTATAACCCCTGCTCCGATAATTGATATCCCGGCACCGATTGCCTCTATAAAGTTGAGTTTTTCTTTCAGTAAAAAATAGCTTACAATTACAACAAGAAGAGGGGTTATACTCCCTAAAAAAGATACTATTGACGGATTTAATTTTTTTATTAAATAGAAAAAAAGAAAAGTTCCGACAGATTCCGCGATTGCAAAGTATAAAAGAAAAAAAATATGATTTTTCATTATCTTATAGTACTCTTTGAAAATTTTCATCTTAATTATGAAAAAGCTCCCCCAGACAGAGGCGAGACCAAACCACCAGAAGAGAAAAAGTTCTGTTGAAAGGGTATTTTGAGCTAATTTGGAAATTATATAAACTACAGTTACCGAAAGTGCTGAAGTTATCGAATAAACAAAACCTTTAACCGGATGATATTTCAATTCTTTGCTCATCAGGTATTTTAAATAAATGTACCTGAAAAATCAAATAGCCTTTTACTCTCTTATCTTAATTTAAGTATTATATATTGTGTTGTTCTTTATAATTATTTGACAAAAAACACTATATCTGCTACTATTTAATTAATGAGCTTTAATATTGTTAAAATTATTATTGATATAGTCGTCTTGCTCTTTGCTGTTTCAGCGCATGAAGCCTCTCATGGTTATGTAGCCTATAAGTTCGGAGATCCCACTCCCGAAGTTCAGGGAAGATTAACATTAAATCCCATTGCTCATCTGGACCTTGTAGGCTCAATTATAGTCCCTGCTTTTTTAATAATCTTCAAATTGCCTGTTTTCGGGTGGGCAAAACCTGTGATGGTGGATCCGAGAAATTTTGAAGGGGATTACAATAGTGTAAGAAAAAAGATGGCTGCGGTGGCTTTCGCTGGGCCTGGTTCTAATTTTTCAATTGCCATTATTTCGGCGATACTGTTGAGAGTTATATTTCACTATAATCCTGCGGTAAAATTTTTCATATATACAAACAGTCCTATGCCGTCCACAATTATGGCAGGAATTGCCTTCATACTTTTTGAACTTTTCATAATCAATGTATTTTTAGGTCTGTTTAATCTCATCCCGATTCCACCTCTTGACGGAGGAAATATACTTATAGGTCTTTTACCTCCTAAAGCCTCCATGACATTTGAAAAACTTCAACCTTACGGATTTTTCATACTTCTCCTTCTGATTTATACGGGAATTTATTCTTTTTTTATAATGCCTTTTTTCAGATTATTTTTAAAATTATTGGGGTGAAAAATGGAAAAGAAAAAGATAGTGGTTAGCGGAATGAGGCCAACCGGGCCTCTTCATATCGGTCATCTTGTCGGTGCTTTGAACAATTGGGTAAAACTGCAGGATAAGTACAAAACATATTTTTTAATTGCTTCCTTACATGCTCTGACATCTGAATACGCCAACTCTGATAAAATTGAAGAGTACACAAGGGAGATAGTTTTGGATTGGTTAAGTGTTGGAATTGACCCGGGAAAATCAGTGATTTTTGATCATTCAAAATTTGAGCATCACTACCAACTTCACCTTATTTTATCAATGATAACACCCCTCGGATGGCTCGAAAGAGTTCCGACTTACAAGGAACAGATCAAACAATTAAAAGCAAAAAACATAGATACTTATGGATTTTTAGGATATCCTGTTTTGCAAACAGTTGACATAATTTTGTACAAAGGTGAGCTCGTTCCTGTCGGTGAGGATCAGGTTTCCCATATTGAGCTTTCAAGGGAAATTGTCAGAAGATTTAATTATCTTTACAAAGAGGTGTTTCCCGAGCCCAAACCTCTTTTAACGGAAGTTCCGAGGCTTCCCGGACTTGACGGAAGAAAGATGAGCAAAAGCTATAACAATGCCATATATCTGAAAGAGGATTTTAATGAAGTAAAGAAAAAGATTTTCCCGATGATGACAGATACGAGAAGAAAAAGAAGAACAGATCCCGGAGTTCCCCAGGACTGCCCTGTGTTTTATTATCATAAGGCTTTTTCTTCAAAAGAGGAGATAGATGATATAGTTCAGGGATGCACAAAAGCTACTATAGGCTGCCTTGACTGTAAAAAGATTCTTATAAAGAACCTTGAAAAAGTCCTTGTTCCCATAAAAGAGAAAAGGGATAAGTTTGAAAAAGATAAGGATTTTGTTTCTGATGTTTTAAATGAGGGTAACAAAAAAGCTAAAGATGTTGCTTCAAAAACCATGGATGAAGTTTTTTCCGCAATAGGGTTTAAAAATGGATGATTTTATCATTACAACAGAATACTTTGAGGGGCCTTTTGACCTCCTTTTATTTTTGGTTAAGAGGCAGGAGCTTGAAATCGAGGAGATAAGCCTTACTAAAATAATAAAAGATTATCTGCTTTTTTTAAAATCAAGAGAGAGTATTAATCTTGACAGAGAAGCGGATTTTATAGCAGTGGCAGCTACTTTGATTCTTTTAAAATCAAAAGCCATTTTACCCTATGCAAAAAGCGAAGAGGAGGAAAATCAACAGGAAGAGGAGTACAATATACTTGATCAGTTAAAACAGTTTGAAAAGGTAAAACATATAATGGAAATCCTTGAAAAGAACTACAGGGAAGAGGCTAAAGCTATGAAAGTCAGCTTTCCCTATGAGGGGGAAAAAGAGTTTGAAATCTATCCGGTAAACACATTTTTGCTTGCGGAGACATTTTTCAAATTAATTAAAGCAAGGGAGAGGGATGAAAACTTCAAATTAAAGGAAAGAAAATATAATTTAAAAGAGGTGATGGACAATATAACTAAAATAGTCAGAAAGGAAAAGTTTCTTAACTTTAATAGATATTTTGAATCCTTTGAAAGTATTGAGGATGCTTTCTTTTCCTTCTTTGCTCTATTAGAACTTATAAAGAGGAGAAAGGTAATAGCTGTTCAGGAAACATTTTTCGGTGATATTCTTGTGTTCCCTGCAAGGGGAAAGAGAGACGAGAGATCCCTCTATGCCAACTGATATAAATAAGAGTGAATTAAAAAGTATAATTGAAGCAGTGATATTTTCAGCAAGGTCTGTTGTTAAAAAAGAAGAGCTTTATAAATATTTTTCCGGATTTACCAGAAAAGAGATAGATGGAGCAATCGAGGAATTAAAAAATTTTTATAAAAAAAACACTTCTTTGGTTATGGAAGAGGTTGCCGGTGGATTCAGATTTAAAACAAAAAAGAATTTTTATCCCTATATAAAGGAATTTTACGGATTTAAAAAGGAGCTGAGATTTTCAAAAGCAGCTCTGGAAACCCTTTCCCTTATTGCTTATAAACAGCCAATAACTTTAAAGGAAATCTCTTATTACAGGGGAACTCAGTCCTCATATATGCTAAGACAGTTGTTAGATTCGGGTTTGATAAAAATCGCCGGAAGAAAGGATGTCCCGGGACATCCCCTTCTTTATGAAACAACCGATAAATTTCTTGAGGTTTTCGGTTTAAAAAGCCTTGAAGAACTTCCTTCCATTGAAGAGTTAAAGGATATTTTAAAGGGTGAATAAAAAAAGCGGGGAAATACTCCCCCGCTTTTTATTATCTATTCTATTTTCAGAATATAAATCCCATCATAAAGGAAAAAGATGCTCCTGACATATCAAGAGGTTCAAACCCCTCAAACTCACTGGATAAATTGGTTTTAACCATTTGATACCTTCCCTCTGCTCCGATAAGAAATCTTGCCGTCGGCCTTATAATAATTCCCACTGCTCCGTTAAATCCGAATGAAGTTGTCTTGGATTGAAAATCACCTTCATAAACAGAACCATATTCAAAATCTATAAATTCTCCCCACTGATTATATTCAACATTGTAAAAACCGACTCCAACCTGAAGATATGGAGCAACCATTTCCCTTTTTTTCATCGGATAAAGCTTTGCATTTAATTCAAATATCCCGATTTTATAACCGATTGCCTGATTTATTGTTGTCCCGTCCTCATACACATAATCCCTGTATTCAGAGTCAACTTCAGTTTTTTCTATGCTTCCCAAGTCTATTGAAATACCAAAATGCCTGTTAATAGGTATTTCATATCCCATGAAAAGCTGGGATGTGTTAAAATCACTCTTCTGTAAAATCAGATTATCAAAGTTTGTTTCCCACAGATCACTATTACAGTTAGGATAAAAAAGCCCGTACTTTAACCAGAGAATTCCGGATTGTAAAGGTAACGCCATACCTAATAAAATAATCAAACTTAAGAATATAGCTGTTTTTTTCATTTTTTTCCTCCTTCTTTTAAATAAAACTATCAATCAACAATTGTGCCAGAGAGAAAAGTCTTTTATTTCAATGTTCTTCAGTTTAAACTATTTTTTTTATTGATAAAAAAATAATACACCTGTAAATGGGATTACACATCCTGAGATTATGGTTCGTATCTTCCGAAAATCATTTTACCTGCGACAGTTTGAAGAACTGAGGTTACTGTTATTTCAATAGTTTGTCCTATCATTTTTCTTGCATTATCCACAACCACCATTGTTCCATCCTCAAGATAGGCTACTCCCTGATCCTTTTCCTTACCCTCCTTTAATATATAAGCTTTAATCTTTTCTCCCGGAAGCACTATGGGTTTGAGAGCATTTGCAAGCTCATTAATATTTAAAATCTTTATCCCCTGGATCTTTGCAAGTTTATTTAAATTAAAATCCGTTGTAATAACCTTTGCTCTTACATCCTTTGCAAGCTGAAGAAGTTTGTGGTCCACCTCCTTTATGTCTGCATAATCTTTCTCTATTATTTTAAAATCTATATTAGGGCATTTTTTAAGTTGCTCAAGAAAATCAAAGCCCCTTCTTCCCCTCTGCCTTTTTAAAGAGTCGGATGAGTCAGCTACCTGTTGAAGTTCATTCATTATAAAAGATGGTAAAAGGACCTTTCCCTCAAGAAATCCTGTTTCGCAAAGGTCTGCAATCCTACCGTCAATTACAGCTGAAGTATCCAGAATCTTTACTGCTATGGTCTCTTTTCTCTCCTTAAAAATTGATTTTACAGTTGATGGTCTGAACCACTCACTTTTGTCAACTCCGAAGTAAAGGCCTATGAGAGGTAGAATAATAGATAAAAAATTCTTTAGCCAGAGTTCCTCCACAGGACTTATTTTAAGAAGAATAAGTGCGATAAAAACACCAAGAAGAAATCCGATTAATCCTCCCCAGAAATTTTGAAAATCTGTTTTTTCAATCTTTTTCACAAAGTAAATTAATAGAAGTGAAATAAAAAAAGAGAAAAAAGCGTATAGAATCCTTAGTTCCGGAGCAGGTGCATAAAAATATCCGATAGCTATTCCTGTTAATGAGATTATAATTCCGAATATTAAGCCTAACATTTTATTAACCTCTTTTATTATTAATATTAAAAATATTTTTTAGCTGATATATATTCTTAATTTTTTGTATATTAATACCTTTTCTTAAAGTCTCCTTTATCATATCAGAAGTATAAATATTTTTAAAGCCAAACTTTTTGGCTTCACTGATTCTTGCATCAACCATAAAAGGAGGCATGATTTTCCCTCCCAATGATATTTCACCTATGAAAATGCTATCCTTTTCTATTTTTATTCCCTTTTTCGAAGAGATTAAAGATGCTGCAAGTGCAAGGTCAATGGCAGGGTCCTGAATATTCAGTCCTCCCGATACCTTTACAAAAACATCATCTTCATAAAACTTAATTCCCAGCTTCTTTTCCATGACTGCAATGAGCATGGTTGCTCTGTTCCTATCAACCCCCGCAAACATTCTTCTCGGATTTCCTATAAAGGGAGATTTGCTCACAAGTGATTGGATTTCCACAAGAAGAGGTCTTGAGCCTTCTATAGCGGCAAATATTGAAATTCCACTCTCCCTCTCTCTGTTTTCCTCACTCCAGAGATTAAATGGATCACTCAAAGGTAAAAGCCCTTTTGATGTAATTTCAAAAAGTCCTATTTCAAAGGAAGCTCCGAATCTATTTTTTATTGCTCTTAATATTCTTCCCTGATGAAATCTATCCCCTTCAAAGTATAGAACAGCATCCACAAGATGCTCCAGAACTTTGGGTCCTGCTATCTCCCCACCCTTTGTTATATGTCCTACAAGAAAGGTTGTGATTGCTCCTGTTTTTGAAATTTCTATAAGCTTTGAGGCTACCTCTCTAATTTGAACCACTGAGCCTGCCGAAAAGCTCATGGATTCAAAAAAAACTGTTTGAATGGAATCAACTATCAAAAGATCAGGAACCGTTTTTTCAATTACACCTAAAATCTCCTCAACCGAGTTTGTTGAAAGGATTAAAATATTCTCTCCCTTCAAGCCCAATCTGTCAGCCCTTAATTTTATCTGAGCTACAGACTCCTCTCCCGATACATAGAGAACCTTTTTTGAGTTTGAAACACTTTCCGCAACCTGTAAAAGAATGGTGGATTTTCCTATTCCCGGTTCCCCCCCTAAGAGTATTACCTCCCCCTTTACAAGTCCGCCACCTAAAACTCTGTCAAACTCCTCTATTCCCGTTGAAAACCTTATCTCTTTTTCATTTTTTATATCAAAGAGTGAAACTATTTTACTTTCGTCAACCTCCTTTTTGACACTCTTTTTTTCTTCTTTTTTCTCAACAAAGGTATTCCAGTTTCCGCACTGAGGGCACCTTCCCGTCCATTTTGTGGTTTTATAGCCACACTCTGAGCAAACATAATATTTTTTTTCTTTCATTTTTTATTTGTTGATATAGCTCAAGCCAAAGAAAAATTTATTCCCTTCCAATCTGTTTTCATATCCCCCTGTTAAGCTGAAACCATATAAAACCCTGTAAAAACCTGTTATTCTCCAGTAAGGAACAGATCCCTTATTAAAATCTTTTAAGACAAAATCAAGGGTTAAATTATCTTTAGGAGTAAAGCCCAGACCCACTCCGAATGTTGAATCAATAATTCCAACCATGGGGGTGAATGCCCCAATCCTTTTTGCTCCATAGACAGAGTACAGGAAATTATCTTTATACGGATCCTGAGTTAGCTCAAATTCAACAAAATTGTTTTCCTTTCTTATTCCTGTCTTTATAATATTTCTGAATTTAGAACCCCCATAGTAATAAGATCCAAATCCATAATAAATTTTCATGGAGTTGTTTGCCTCCACAATTCCTTTAAATCTATTTACACTTTCTTTAAGAGAGACAACAGTTTTCTTTATGTCTTTGTAAAGTTTATCATCTTTTAAAAGTTTTCCGGCGGTCCCTTCCCCCGAGTTGATTATCTTTGCCATCCTGGATACCTCTTTGGCTATCTCTTCAAGATCTCCGCTGAGCTTTTTAAAGGACTCAAGCCCTCCTTTTACATTACCTTTGTTTTTATTTACAATAGTTTCAAGGGATTTTGTAAGCCTATCAATTCTGTTTGCTATATCAAATACGATTTTATTCAGATCATTCATACTCTGCTTTGTATCATCAAGCATCTGAGGAATAGCCTGTTTGATTTGAATTGCTGCGACTCTCACCTGATCTGAGGTTTCCGCCATATTTTTTAAAATTGTTTTTAATCTATACTCTCCCTCCTCCGAGGTGAAAATATTCTTTATCGTATCTCCGACCTGTTTGAGATTTTGACCTATAGAGTAAAATAGTGAACCTATCTGGTCAATTGAAAGAGGCGGAATTCCCTCTATCTTATCACCATCCTTTAAAAATTCCTTTTCACTTTTTCCGGGAATGATTTCAAGATATTTTTCCCCCATTATCCCGAAGGATGAGACAGTTGCCTTTGAATCTTTTCTGATTTTTATATCCTGTGTTATGAGCATTTTAACTTCAGCTTTTCCCTCTTTGAGATAGATGTCCAGAACCTTTCCTATCTTTACCCCTGCAAGTCTTACGGGAGCTCCTTTTAAAAGTGCGGCAGTTTGATCAAAATCCGTATAGATTGTGTAACCGGTATTTTTAAAACTTAAATTTATCTGTCCTACCTTTATTATAAGATAAAAGAAGATAAGTAATCCGATTATAACAAAAAATCCTACCTTTGATTCTTTCCTCATTTAAAACTCCTGAAATATAATATAACAAATATGGAAATTTTTGGCAAAAGGGAAGGGGATGTGAATCGTGAATTGTGAATGGTGAATCGGAGTTAAGGGAGAACTGAGAAGTAAGAACGAAGAACGGAGAATGAAGAACGGAGAAGCCCCTTGCAATCAATAATTTTCTTTATTTAATAGTTTTAATTTAAACCACAATAATTATCTGTAGGGGCAAACAAGATAGCCATTAGCATTGAGCTTTGAGCTATCACAAGGAAATTCTCTGATAAGTTATATCCGGTTATTTCCTTTTGAAATTTATTTAATAAAAAAGAATTTACAAACAACAACAAACCAATAACATTCAAATTCAGCTCAATGCTTGATGCTTAATGCTCAAGGCTATTAAGGCCTTCAAAATTGGCTCAAGGCTTGATGCTCATGGCTCAAAGCTAATGTGGTCAGCTCAACGCTCAAGGCTCAGTGCTCAAAGCTAATTATACTTCTCACTTCTCACTTCTCAGTTCTTACTTCCCACTTCCTACTTCTTACTTCTCAGTTCTCAATTAACCATTTCCATAAAGGTTTATAAACAATAGTTTTCCCGTCTATTTCTTCTTTATCTTCATAATCATAGGTTATTATTAACAAATCATTGCATTTCAAAATATCCGAAGCTTTTAGCAAACTTTTAATCTCTCTCTTTTCAATTTCACCCTTATTTGAGATATAAGTTACCTGAATTAATCTGATAATTTTATCCCCCTCTTTTATTATAAAATCAACTTCCCTTTGCTTATAATCTTTCCAATAATAAACTTCTCTTTTAGGATATAAGTAGCTCTTTCGCCTTAGTAGTTCGACAGCCACAATATTTTCCATTATTTTCCCTTTGCTCTGAGAAAACTTGAACCCCGAAGAATTAAATAGTCCGTGATCAATTGAATAAACCTTTCTCTGGGACAAAATTTGTTGTTTTAAGGAGTAAGAGAATTTTCTTATGAAAAATAAGAGTTTGGCTTCTTCAAAATACCTTGAAAATCTTTCCACACTATCCAAGGAAAGTCCCACAACATCTTTTAATCTATTATAAGATTGCAGGCTTGCTATATGTGAAATATATAAAGAACCTAATTCTTCAATCTTTCTTATCTCTTTTATTCTATAACGAACAACTATATCTTTTACTATAATATCATTAAGATATTGCCTGAGGATTGCCATTTTTTCTTGTTTGTTTTCTATCAAAGCAATTTCAGGAAAGCCTCCGAATAACATATAATTTTCCAGTTCACTTTTTATCCTTATCTTTTGTTTGTATAATTCAATACCTTCCACATTAACTCCTTTCCAATCCAAAAATTCTTTAAAACTCAAAGGGAATAATTCAAAATCAATATGTCTTCCGGTCAAAACACTTGAATATTCGCTGCTTAATAGTTTAGAGGAGGAGCCTGTTACAATCACTTTAACCTTTTTCGCTTCTTGAAAGTATCTTGCCACTCTTTCCCACCCTTCAACATTTTGGACCTCATCAAGTATTAATAGTTCCGGAAGGTCTCCTTTGCTTATTTTTTGTTGGTAAATTTCAACAACTTTTAATATCTCTTCGCTTGATATGTTCTTTAATCTCGGATCTTCAAAATTCAAGAATAAACTTTTCATTTTATTAAGTCTTTTTGCCAATAAATAAGTCAGTTTACTCTTTCCGCTTCTCCTTACCCCTGTTATTGTCAAGATAATATTTGATTTTGGTATTTTAGGAATAATCAGGCGATTTTTTAATTTTTCATTCATATTCCCCCATAAATTCCAATCCAAAAGAGTATCTATTATCAAATCTTCTCTCAACATAAATAAGCCTCCAATAATTTTTAATCTATCGGTAGTTTTTAGTCTAAAGCTACCGATATGATACTAATATTTACCCTTCTATTATAGCCAAATAATTTTCTTTTTTCAATAATACTTCCTTCTGTAAAATTTCTTCTGACTAAACTTATCCGTTTCGGTAAGATTATTTTTGACGCAAAGGGGTATGAGATATTATTGTGGTGATGTAACTGAGGATACAAAAAACATAAGATTTCTTGCCGAAAATATTTATATATCAATAAAAACAGATGTGACGGGATGTGAATAAAATAATAAAAAACAGGAAAATAATCAAGATTGAAAGCTATGATGATGTTGTAATTTTTTCTTAAATATTGTATTGATAGCTTTGAGCATTGAGGAATTTGTGAATTGTTAATCGTGAATTGTAAATGTGGACAAAAAATAATAATTATCCGTAGGGGCAATTCAGCTTGATAGCATTGAGCTTTGAGCTTCAAGCATTGAGCTGTTCATCAGGCAAAGACCCTGAAGTCTTTATTACAAACCTGCAAACTGTAAATTTCGAATTTTTTTATTTTTGAAAATTATTTGACCCCTGAAAAAAGATTTGCTAATATTTTAAATCATTTTATCCGAAGGGGGAGAAAATAAATATGAAAACCGGAAAAAGCAAAAGCTGGTTAACCATTTTATTTTTTAAGGATAAAATTTTGTTTTCCTGTATCAATCTTCATAAAAAAGAAATCTTTTATTAACGGGGGATTAAATCATGTGTTCAACAAAAAATTTTATAAGGTTTACCTTAACTGGAGGGATTTTATTGTTGATATGCCTTTGAACAAAGCATACATAAATTTTAGAATGAGGGATAAAGAATAATATAAATATAAAAGATAAAATGAATAAACAATTTGCTGAAGTTGGAAAAAAGATAGAGGGCGGTAGCATGTCTGACTTTGTGAATCCTCCGGGGGCTGTTTACAGATGCTCCTATCCCTGAAGGGACATATTATACCTATAATGAGAGACAATCCGAGTTTAACGGTCTTTC
>JALVQI010000064.1 GCA_027031485.1 Candidatus Aminicenantota bacterium
CCGAACCTCGTGATTAATCTCATTATTTGTGATAACATTGTATCTTGATATCCCATGGGACACCTCCTGTGTGGATTTTTTTGTAAATACTTGTATATTATACATCTTCACGCGGAGGTGTCCCAATTCTTCATTTTTTCCGGACACTACTGTTGTGTTTTTATGTATTCTTTTTTAGTAACAAGAGAAATTATTATAACAAAAAAAAATCTTCTTAAAGTATTGTATTAATTTGGTTCTTCACAAAAAGCCTTTATTTTCAAGGGTTTGTAATTGCACAATTCATGTTCAATTTGAGTTAAAGATAACTATATTTTAAGAAAAGAAAATTTAAAACACAAAAATTAACATTAAATGTGAAAAATCATTGAAAAAACTATCAAAATTGATTACTAAATTCACAATAACGGCTATTTTGAGAGAATACAAAAAATAGACTACTCTGAGACATTAAAACCACTACATATAGTGGCTATCTTTGTTTGGCTATAATATTTTGTTATTGTAAATTCCATGATGGGCTGTAAAAACAGTTAAATTGTCGCTTTCAAGTATTTTCTTTATTTTATTATATGATTTTAACAAATCTTTATGGTTATAACTCAATGGTTCGTAAAACGGATAAATTTTACCCTCTTTCACTCTTATCAGATCTCCTGTGAAAAGATATTTATTGTCCACTAAGTAAGTACAATGGCCGGGAGTATGGCCTGATGTAGAAATCGCCTTTATTTCAATACCCCGAATATTTGTTATTTCACTATCCTTTAATAATTTATAACCATCCAGATTCTTTTTAACATAGATTATTTTTAAAAATCTCGGTTTTTTACCTTTTATTATCTTCTCTTCACCTTCACAAAAAAATAATTCGGCATTCGGGAAAAATTTCCTTCCGTTAATATGATCAAAATCTGAATGGGTGAAAAAAATCGCATTAATCTTATACAAGGGAATATTTAATTTTCCAAGTTCATTTTTCCCGATTTTACTTCCTATTCCACTGTCAATTGCAATATATGTTTCACCTTTTCTATAAATAAAAAAATTGGCATACTTTTCTTTTATAATATAAAGCTCATTCTTAATAACTTTTGTAAATTCCGGATAAAAAAGTATTCCTGTTATCGAATTAAAAGTAGGAAAAAGCATGGGTACCTCTTTTTTATATTCTAAAAATTCTTTTTTGAATTTTCTTTCCAGTTCTTTTTCTTCTTCCGGAATTAAAAGCAATAATAAAATTATTAAAAATGCAGGAATTGTATAAAAGAGAAGATTATTTATAATCAGACAAAACCCGGGTAAAATAAGAAAAGCCCATATAGAATATATCGGATGGCGAACAGCTCTATAGGCACCTTCTTTTGAGAGTTTATCGGATTTAATGTATCTTTTTATTTTTAATAAAACTTTAAAGTAAAGAAGTAAACCGAGTAGAACCAATAAAATCCCGATGATTTTTAAAATTAATGAGCCCTCTTTTAGATTTATTTTACTAAAACTCAAAAAATTATTTAGCAAATAAACAATCACTGTATATAAAAGAGTTAAGGAAAAAACCTTTTTACCAATTCCCCATTTCATACTTTATTTTTAAAGTTTTTTAAAAGCTCTTTATCCCAGTTCTCCTCTTTTTCAAAAATTTCCACTATCCTTTCGTATAAACCCTGAGTTTCAAAAATTAAATCAAAAACCTCACGGACTGCTCCTCTTCCTCCATTTTTCTCTGTTATATAATCTGCTATCTCTTTGACTTTATAATGTGCATCCGCAACAGCCACTGAAAATCCGACTCTTTTCATAACCGAATAATCACCTATGTCATCTCCAATAAAACATATGTTTTCA
Organism: Candidatus Aminicenantota bacterium; assembly: GCA_027031485.1. Classification (GTDB taxonomy): domain Bacteria; phylum Acidobacteriota; class Aminicenantia; order JAMOAD01; family JAMOAD01; genus JALXDT01. The sequence continues at coordinate 1,849 of JALVQI010000064.1, forward strand.
GGCTTATAATCATACTTTTTCAAAATACTTTCCAAAACAG
>JALVQI010000065.1 GCA_027031485.1 Candidatus Aminicenantota bacterium
CTCTTTCAACCTGATAATATAAGATTTAATCCAAAAACCCTTAAAAAACTTTCTTTTTTCTCTCCGACAGGAGAAAGACCTGTTTATGAGATTGCCATACCTTTTGGTGATCTTAAAGGTGCCTACAATGCTCATGTTGATACGATAAAGATAAACGGAAGAGAGTTTAAAAGCGGAGCATACTATATCTTTGTTAACGGAGAAGCACAGGATTATACTCACAGGAGAAAAAAATCCCTTGTAAAAGAGGGAAAGGATTTAAAGAATATAGTGATTCTCATCAGAGCTTTATGGCACAATAGTGAGAAAGTTAAAGTTATAGTTTCCGTGAAATATAACACTAAGAATGGCAAAGAAGCAGAGGAGAAGAGAGTCTTTACAGGATTAACTCCTGAAAAGGGAGGGATGCCGGATTGGGCGGTTGATTATGAATCTTTTTCACTTTCTGAAGAGGCGGGGCTTAATAGAGTAAATGAGCCTTTTACTGTCTCTTTAAGTGTCATTCCTTCCGAACTTCTTGCTCCGCACAATGAGAGTAAACTGAAAAATGAGGTTAGAATTTTCAGAATCGGAGAAAATGGGGAATTGGAGGAAATTCCCTTTCAGATATTTGATTTGAAATCCGTTAATCCCCCAAAATATGTCAGAGGCTATGGGAGCTGGTATCTTCACACTCCCGCAATAAATGCAAAAATATTCTTTTATGCCAATGTAAAAGCCCATCGGAAGGTCCCTTATATTATAACATATGGCTCAACTCCGAAATCCGAAAAACCCGAAATCTCAACACCTCTTAAAATAAAAAAATCGGAGAGACAGGGTTTTGTTATTTCAAATGGATTTTACACAGCCTATCTTGATAAAAGATCAGGACAGATAAAAAAGATTCTTCTTAAAGGTAGAGATAAAAATATTATGTTTAAGGAAAGCATAGGAAGAGCACTTCAATATAACCCTGGAGTTCTTGCTGAAGATGAAGTCTGGTCGCAAACATATAGATGGAATCCTCCGGATTTTACAAAAATCATAACAAAAGGGAAAATGCTCTTTAAAATAACGAGGTATGGAAGATTAAACGAGCAAGTCTATGCCTATGTGACCTATGATTTTTATTCAAACACTCCCTATATAGGAATCAGCACTGTAACAGAGGTAAAGCATGATTGCGCTTTATCCCAGTTAAGAACATCGGAAATTTTGTTGGATTCCAATCTTGTAACTCACTATGTCTGGAAATCGAGAAATGGAGATATAAATATTATTCCAACCCTTCAGAGAGCGGGTCTCCTGGATAGTGCTGCCTCCTTCATTGATGCGGAACTTCCCTGGATTGCGATGGTGAACAGACCCAAAGGATACGGAATTTCAACCGTATGGTATAAAACAGCAGCATTTAACAAGTATTCCGGAATCAGACCTGTATACAGGCCTCAATTTATACTTTATTCTCATATTGAATCTTCCGTTCCACTTACATATTTTACAAGGACATGGATAATTCCTTTTGCCTACAAGGGAACAAGGCCTGATGTTTTGACAAAAAGGGGAAGTACATTTTTTGACAGAGGTGTCATTTTCCCATTCTATTTTGTACCCAATAAAAATGATTTTTATAAGGTTGAAATTTTGAATAAAAAATTAAGGGTTCCGTTATTACTAAAAGCAGGTAATTAAGTGAAAAAATGAATAAAAGATTTTTTGCACTATTATTGAGTGTGTTTATCTCTATCCCACTTTTTGCGAAAGAAACGGTGGAAATAAAAGCCGTAAGGATAAAGAATCCTCCACGGATTGATGGTAAACTTGATGATATGGCATGGCAGAAAGCTCCCTCTTACACGAAATTTAGAATGGTTGAACCGAAAGCAAATTCAGAACCTTCTGAAAAAACAGAACTAAAGATTGTCTATGATGATAAAAACATTTACTTCGGAATAATGTGTTATGATTCCGACCCCAACAGTATTATTGCTAATACAATGAAATTTGATTATAAAACCGGCAGACACGCACATGGAAAAGGTGAAGTTAACATAAATGAGGATCTTATTAGAATCTTAATTGACCCATTTAAAAATAAGAGGACAGCCTATGTCTTTTTCATAAATCCAAAAGGTGCAAGAAGTGATGGTTTGGCAAATGGGAAATTTTATTCATTAAACTGGGATGGAATATGGGAAGGAAAAGCAAGGATACTCAAAAATGGATGGAGTGCGGAGATAAAGATTCCGTTTAAAACCCTGCTTTTCAATCCAGAGCTTCATAGCTGGGGAATAAATGTGGAGAGGGTGATTGCAAGAAAGTGGGAGATTATAAGATTGTCCGGATTTAGCCATGACAACTTTTTTTACAATCCGGCTGTTGCCGCAAATATGGAGGGCATAAGAGATATAAAACAGGGAAAAGGTTTGACAATAAAACCTTATATCAGTTTTGATACTGAAAAGGATTTATCTGTTAATCCTGAAAGAAAATACGGCTACACAGGCGGATTTGATCTGTACAAAAATTTTACCCCTAATCTTGTGGGTGTTTTCAGCTATAATACGGATTTTGCAGAAACAGAGGTTGATGACAGAAGAATTAATGTTAGCAGATTTCCCCTCTTTTTCCCAGAAAAAAGAGGATTTTTTTTGGAAGGTTCGGATATTTTTAAGTTTGGATCAACCATAGGTCCGATCTTTATCCCGTTTTTTAGTAGAAAAATCGGTATTTCAGAGGGAAGACAAATCCCGGTGCTCTTCGGAACAAAGCTTTTCGGAAGGATTAAGGATACTAATATCGCAGTGCTTGATGTGAAGACAGGGGATTTTGAGGATATCCCTTCCAAAAATTTTATTGCCGGGAGAGTATACCGGAATATTTTTGAACAGAGTAAAATCGGAATTATATTTACGGAGGGAGATCCTGATTCCACGGATTTGAACCGTCTTTTAGGCTTTGACTTTGTCTATTCAACATCAAAATTTTTAAAAAATAAAAATTTAGAAATGGGACTCTGGTGGCTTTATAACTGGAATAAACTTGAAGGTGATCATAAATCGTATGGGGGTAAAATTATTTATCCAAACGATCTCTTTGCATCGCAACTTACCTATCTCCATTTAGGAGAAGGTTTTTCTCCCGGGCTTGCCTTTGTAATGAGAAAACAGAGAAACTTTCTTTCTTATACATTTAATTACAAACCCCGTCCGCAAAAGGGAGTAATCGGGAAATATGCGAGACAGCTTTTCTTCACTTTCAATACTGTCTTTTACTTTATGCTTGATGGCCAAATTGAATCATGGACTACAACAATTACTCCCCTGAATATCAATTTCAAAGGAGGAGAAAAGTTTATGTTCAGTATGGAGAACTATGTTGATAATCTTTTTTCTGATTTTAAAATGACTGAGGATATTACAATCCCCTCTGCTAAGTATAATTTTGTTAACTTCAGATTTGAATATGATACAGCTCCCTATAAAAAACTTTACCTCAAATTTGCATGCAAAACCGGGAAATACTACACAGGAAAAATAGGTGTTGTTGTTACAAGTTTGCATTACAGGCTTGATGGGACTCTAAATCTGAGTCTTTTTCTTGATTATATTAACACTAATTTAAGAGAGGGAAACTTTAAAGGACTTGTGTACAGAGCTAAGGCTGATATCTTTTTCTCTCCTGATATAGCTTTATTAAACTATTTTCAGTATGACAATGTCTCAAAAAATTTAGGAGCGAATATTCGTTTCAGCTGGAGAATATCTCCCGGAAACAAACTCTATTTCACACTCAATAAAAATTGGGGGAAAAGCTGGGATCCTGCGGAAAGATTTATCTCACAGTATGATAAATTTGTTTTCAAGGTTGTTTTGAGTATAAGACCTTAATCAATCCCCGTGGGGAGTCAGATTCGGCAAAGGCTCATTATCCTTTAAAAATCTCTTAAACCAGAGTTTTGTATTGTAAAACACCTCTTTATCAAATTCCGAAAGAGCATGGTCTCCCCCTTCAAACATTATCAATCTGAATGGCTGCTTTACTTTTAAAAATTCATTGGCAAGTTTTAAGCTCATCCGAGGAATAACTCTCCAGTCTGCTGTTCCATGAAGCATTAAAACAGGAGTTGTTTTTGAAATTTTATCAGCCCAGTATACTGCGGATCTTTCCTTTAAAAGTTTTTCTCTTGTTTTTTTATTGTATCCGGGAATATTCTCTTTATAAACATCCTCCATTTCAGGTCTGCTTTCCATCATCATAAAAAGGTCGGATAGCCCTCCCCCGACAACAGCAGCTTTTATCATATTAGTTTTTTTGAGAACAAGATATGTCATCATACCACCTCTGCTCCATCCGAAAATTCCTGTTTTCGAACTATCAGCTTTTTTGATTCCCTTTACAAGAGGAATAAGATTTAAAATATCATTAACATCTTTTCCTCCGAACTCCTCCTTTCCTTCTCCTCCCATATTTCCTCTGTACTGACTTGCGACAACCACATAGCCCCAGCTTGAAATTCTTGCTATTATATTTAAGACTTTGTAGGGAGTTATGGCTCCGAAATTTTTATTTCCCCCTCTGTTATATATAACCACAGGAAAGAGTCCCTCCTCTTTCGGGATTGAAAGGAAACCTTTAACTTTCAAACCATCACTCAAATATGTTATCGCATACACATTTACCTTTTTTATAAAACCAAGATTTGCATTTACCTTTCTCCTCTTTTTTATTGAAAAAGCTATCCGCTTCAAATTAACCTCTCTCTTTTTCACAATTTCTCCATTGTATGAAAAAGAAAAACTAAAAAGTAGGAAAACAGATAAAATCGGATAAAAGAACTTTTTCATTCTCCCTCCTTTAAAAGCTTGTCCCTGTTTATGATTTTCCCATTATGAATCAAAAGAAAAATATCCTTTAAATTGTTAATATTATTTAATGGATTTTTGTTTAAGATTAAGATATCGGCTGCAAAACCCTCTTTAAGTTTTCCTGTTTTCCATCCGAAAACATCCGAAAAGTTTGATGTTGCCGCCGATATTACCTCACAATTAGATAGTCCTATTTTTTTCAGTGATTGAAGCTCATAGTGAAGAAAAATTCCCGGCATACTTCCCCAGACATCTGTCCCACTTCCTGAAAGATAGTAAGCCCCTGCTTTATAATAGGCTTTTTCAATTTCATACTCTTTTAAGGCAATACCAGTGTAAGCTTTTTGATGCTCTCTATCATAAATATGATTTCCCGTCTTTTTATCCGCCGGATTGTTAATATCTTTCGGATTTAAGAGTAAGCTAACCCTCTCTTTCCAAGGATTTTTATGTCCCGGAATGTCAAGGTATAAGAGACCGAAGGTAGGAATTAAAACAGGGTGTTTAGCGCCGATTTTTTTTATTTTTTCCATTATGTTTTTATCTTTCAAATTAAGGTTTGAAAGCCACTTATAATACTTCCACTTGGGGCTATTAAGGTCATCACTGAAAGGCTCTTTGGCCACACTTTCTCTCATTTTTTTATCAGCTAAGAATAGGGAATATCTTGTTGTGTGAACAAAGGCATCAACCCCATAATCCATTGCTTTAAGATAATCGGTAAAGCCCAATTCCCCTATTGTTGAAAGCCCCAGACTATGAGCTTTTTTAACGGCAAATTTTAACTGCTCCGGAGTAAGCTTATACATTAAGAGTGCGACTTTATAATCTTCACTTTTAAATTTAAAGAGGGTTTCTACAATCTTTTTGTTCGTTATTTTTTCGTCTCCCAGCCCTTCCAATTTATAGAGTGTAGGGGATGGATTGGCTTTATCATAGAGTATTCCTCTTCTTCCCCCTCCCACTGCTATTATTGATGTTATTCCACTGTAAAGATAGGCATTTGCATAATTTTGATTGTTTATTGCCGCAAAACCATCAATAAGCCCGGGAACTGCAAATTTACCCTTCAAATCCAGGATTTTTGAATTTTCCGGAATTTTTA
>JALVQI010000066.1 GCA_027031485.1 Candidatus Aminicenantota bacterium
TGAGCTGAATTATATTATTGATATAATTCCGGAGTCACACGCTTTAAAAGATAAACAGGTAAATTGAATTGGGGTAAAATATGTTTTTTAAAAGCTTTATCTTGAAACAAAAAAGGAAATTTCGTGTGAAAAGGGAAACAGGCCCCCTAACCATCGGGAAGCCCTTTATCAGAGGGGTTTTAATTGTTTTGGTTTTTATGTTGATTTTTGCTTTTCTAACAACGACAGCATATTCGGAAACACTGTTCAGGGTATCCGGAAAAGTTTTAAGAAAAGGAAAAGGGGTTAAAGGCGCGGTAGTTAGTTGCAGTAGAGTGCCGAATGAAAATCATGATAGCAGTGATGATATGGGAGTAATTGATAAAGTAACCGATGAAGAAGGGAGATACGAATTCAGTCTGAAAAGGGGAAAATACATAATAGTTGTAGAACCCATAGTCATTGAGAAAGGTTTTAAAGAATTAAAAGATCCTGATATACCCTATAAATTTGAGGTGAAAGACAGGAATATAAAAAATCTCAACTTATACCTATATACGGACGAAGAGATAATAGAAGCAAACAGGGATATACTTGAAGCGGTTCCCGAGAATAAACCTCATGTTAAATACAAATGGGGAAGAATACCATTACATTCGGAAAAAGAGTGTTATAAATATGCTAAAAACAGATATGAAGAAGATAAGAGAAGGTATAAGAATGATAAGCGATATGTAAGCATGCAAGGTTCAAAAATAAGCAGACCGGATATATTTTATGATTTGCGAGGGAATCGTATTATGTATGTTTATAAAGTTTTTAAAAATAATATAGAGATTGTCCAATATGAAATATTTGCAATAGGAGATAAACCGATAGAGTCCAACTCTAGTTCGATACTTATGGAACAAAAAAACTACGACTATCTTTTTGCGAAAGATGAAAGAATTGATTGGACAAAATATAGAACTAAAAGAGCTATGGAAAGATTCATTAAAAAAAATAAATATAAAAAAGAGGATGTAAAAGTTTTAAAATTGATAGGAGAAATATTATCATACAGAGATCAACCTTTAATAGCTCCTTACATATTAATACAATTAAAACCCACGGGTAAGATGAATTTAGTAGAGTTAAATTATGGTGAATCTTTTCCCGGAGATTGGAGTTTTGAAAAGATCAGAGAATGGTATGAGAGGAAGATGACACTCGGATATATTGAACAGGTAAAAGAAAGACAGCATAGACCTTTAATGGAGAAAAAGAAATGGGAAAATTTATTTTGATGGTTTTATTTTTTATGCTTATTTCATTAAGCTCTGTTGTTGAGCTCAGGGCTATGATTTCTTCGAGAATCGAAGGGGTTGTTGTTGACAAAGTCACAGGAAAACCTATTGCGGGGGTAGAAATAAGGGTTTATTGCGGAAAAAAAAGAGATGGACACGGATATTTCTACACAAAAACCATGACAGATCAAGAAGGAAAATTTACAATAAAAGCATATAGAGAAGCTTATTATTTTATAGTTTATTATCCGCCTTCCCCGTATGCACAGACTAATCGAAGAGAAGAGTACAAGAAGAATCTCCTTTATGTTAGGGAAGGGAAAATAATTAAATTAAGGAAGGAGTTGAAGAAAGGGGGAACGATCTTAATAAAGGTGAAAGACAGAGCAACGGGAGAAGGGATTAATGATGTTTATATAGATTTTAGTATGTTCGGAGATGATTATGCTCGCTTTGATTTTAAAGTAAGGAGAATAGGAAACGGGTTATTCATGAATAATCAACTTTATAAAGGTAATTATAAGATATCGATATCAAGAGATGGATACTGGATGAAAGTGAAAGAGTTTAAGATAAATTACGGTGAAAAGAAAGAGGTGGAAGTA
>JALVQI010000067.1 GCA_027031485.1 Candidatus Aminicenantota bacterium
TAGCAATCGTTAACGGTACCACAAATATCCCACCGGTTTTTCTTGAAAAAACAAAGATTTCTCTTCCGGAAAATCTCAAAAGCGAAACAGTAAAAATGCCTGAAAGATTCACGAGTGTTGTTTCTTCAGAATTTGAAACAAAAACGGATATTATTTTGAAAAATGGAATCTTTATGTATTATCTTGGTAAAAATCTGCTCAACAGAGATGATGTTTACTTTGAAACAGGAAAGAGATTCCTCCATATCGGAAAATCTTATATTGAAAGTTTACAGAAATTTGCATCAGGGTTTATGATAGAAAACGAGCTCTTGATACCGGAAGAATATATAGGAGTTAAGGGTAAGTTAAGAATTGGTGAAAGGCTCGAAGCTTTTAAAAACGGTTATGGATATAATACAAAAACGATCGCAAATTATCTGTTGGCTCAAAAACTCTACTTTGACAAAGCAGAAATACCGGCCTTCTATGATAAGTTGATGAATGATTTTGAAAAAATCGGTTATGTACCGCAAAATATTTTTGTTTCTTCAAGTGGTAAGATTTTAATTAATTCAACCCTAAAAGCGGATAAAGTAACCAATGCTAAATTTTACTTACTCTTTAAGAGAGAGTTTCTGAAAAAGAATTTAATGGAAACTATAAAAGAGCTTGTTCCTGAAGATATACTCTTTCTCCATTACAATAAATCTATAGTTAAATATTTTAAGAGGGATATTGAAAAATTCTTAAACAATAAGCATGAAACACTTAAATTGAACAGTGCAAAAGTTATTGCAGCTGAGCTCTTAGGAAAAAATACTGAAAATATAAGAAGAAAGCTCAAAGATTATTTTAAAGAAGAACTTGGCATTCCTGTGGCAAGAGTTGAAAAAAAACGGGGGGGACTTATTTATTATACGGATTTAACTGACATGTTTCTCTATCTTACAGCTCTTAAATCAGGTGAAAGGTATGAAAGAAATCTTGACTTTTTTGACTATTATATAATAAGCAATTGGGAGATAAAAAAAGAAAAAAGAGAGCTTCTTAAAATTCCTCCAAAGGATATAATGATAATTAAAAGAGAGAAAAAACATTATGCCGAACCCGGAGATCTTTTGACTTTCAGAGTAACAACCAGAAACATCTGCCCTGTTGCATACTCAAGAGCGAATGATTTACCTCAACTTTTAATTAAAGCAAAATTTAATCCGGACTTAATCTATTATGGAAGTGAAAAAAAGGATCAACTAACTGTTTTAAGAGATTTTCTGTGGAAATATTCGTATTTATATGAAGGGGATATTCTTGATTATCAGTATCAGGCAATAATCCCAAATAATTTCAAAGGCAGAGTAATAAACGGAGAGATTTTTGCAAGAGGATACACAGGTTACAATGATTTCTTCCCTGACGAATCTTCGGGAGAAAGATGCGATGCATACTATAAAATCAAAGGGATAAGGGTTATTCCGGATAAATCGGTTAGGGTTTTAGTATTTTTTGATGAAAATGCAGATGGAAAGAGGGAAAATAATGAAAAAGGTGTTCCTATGGTTATGATAAGAGATTCGGAGGGGAAGATTCATACCACTAATAGTGAGGGAGTTACAAATGTAAAAGTGGGAGAAAAACCGCTTCTTGTGCAAATCAATATTGAAAGCCTTGATGAAAATCTTCTACCGACTACAAAAATATCAAGGATAATTACAAAAGATGATAAGTTTATTATTTTCGGGTTAACACCGGTTGTAAATGTTTATGGAAAGGTTTATTTTGATGAAAACTCAAACAATAAATATGATAAAGGGGAAAGAGTGGTTTCGGGAATTGTCCTTGTAGCAAAAGACAAACTGAGTATGACTGATGATAAAGGGGAGTTTGAGTTTAAATTACTTCCCGAAAAGTGGATAGATTGGATTAAGATAAGTGTGAAACAGCCTTTCTTTAAAGGCTCTTTAAAGAACCTCAAATATGAGATACGGAGGAAAAAATGAAAAAAAAGGTTTTAATTTTCAGTTTGCTTATTATCCCTTTTTTAATTTTCGCAAATGGTTTGATTATTAAAGAGAAAGAATTTGATGCCGGAGAAATTCTTGAAGGAAAGCCAATTGTTCATGAATTCATATTAAAAAATAATGGCAAAACTTCTGTAAGAATCAAGAATGTTTTCGCATCTTGCGGTTGCACGGCCGTAAGATTTGACAGAGAGATTCCTCCTTCAGGAGAAGGTAAGATAGTTTTAAGGGTAAGGACACAGGGATACAGTGGGAACATTAGAAAGATAGCCACTGTTTATACAGATGATAAAGAAATTAAATCATTTAAATTAATAATAAGAGCAAAGGTAAAACCCATTTATGAGATTAAACCGAACAAATTTATCTTTCAGAGAAAAAGCATAGGGGAAGAAGTAATAAGGGAAGTAACAGTAAATTCAGCTATTTTTCCTCATTTTAAGATTGAGAAAATAGATTTATTTCCGAAAGATAAAATCAAAGCTGAGTTTTTTAAAGAAAAAGAGGGATGGAAGATAAAAATCATTTTTCCTGAAAATTTGCCTAAAGGCAACAACAGAGGTTTCATAAGGGTTTGGACAGACCGAAAGTCAAACAAAAGTTTTAGTATCAGCTATTTATGCAGAGTTGAAGGTAAAATAAGATATCCTGAAATTATAAATTTTTATAGCTCTCGTTCCGGAATAAGTTATAGAGTGATAAACTTTTTATCCAGAGAGAAGAAATTGAAAATTAAGGTTAAAGTATGCCCCTCTTTTTTAAAATGCTTCTTGCATAAGGTCTCCAATGGTTATCTTTTATTGGTTGTTTATGATAAAAAGACAGAAAAACCGAAGGCGGGAGAAATTATTCTTAAAACAAACATAAAAGGGGAAAAAGAGCTAAAAGTAAAATACAGAATAAAATAATTATCAAATGTTCTGTCAAAAATATCCTTACCGGAAGTAATAAGTTTAGTCAGAAAAAAATTTACCGAAAGTGAGATTTTTGTGTAAAAAAGAAAACTATCTCTCCCGAACTTCCGCTGTGCCAATTGAGAAATAAGATCTAAATGCAAATTTTCCATAAAATCATGCAAACCACTTAAAATTTTTTAAAAAGTTAAGATTACGGCTGATTTTCTCTCTTTGTAAAAAATTCACAATAAAACTTTTTCCAGAAGAGACTCACCGGTAAATCTTCATTTTCCCTTTTTTAATTCCTTATCCGACTTTGTGGAAAATCTTTTTGTTGAAAATATTAAATTTAAAGATTATAATCAAAAAATGAAATACAAAGTGAATATAACAAATGAAGTTGGGAAACTAAATGCTGTAATATTACATTCTCCCGGTAAAGAGGTTGAGAATATGACCCCGAGAAATGCTCAAAAGGCTTTATACAGTGATATCCTCAATCTTAACATTGCTAAAAAAGAATATGAGCAATTTGACGGAGTTTTATCTAAACTAACAAAAACCTTTCAGGTTATTGATTTATTAAAAGATGTGCTTAACGATGATAAGGTCAGAAACTCATTTATAGAGAGTTTGTTTAAAAATAAAACCGATAAATACAATCTCAAAGAGAGACTTTTTGAAATGAACCCGGAAGAACTTGCAGAACAGTTGATAACAGGAGTTGTTATGAAAAAAGACAATCTATCCAAATTTTTAAGTGATGAGAGATATTCACTTCAACCCCTTCACAATTTTTTCTTTATGAGAGATGCATCCATGGCTATAAAAAATGAAGTATTAATAGGAAGAATGGCTAATAAGGTCAGAAGAAGAGAATCTCTGATTATGAAAACAATATTTGACAATCACCCCTATTTTGACACGAAAACGGTAAGCCCCGATGAAATTTGTTCAGAGGACAATGCTACCACAATAGAGGGAGGAGATGTTTTAGTGGCTCGCGAAGATATTTTGATCATTGGTATAGGAGCAAGAACAACTCCCGAAGGTGTTGATTTTTTAATAGATAAATATAAAAAAGAAAATAAATCAATGGATATAATTGTTCAGGAATTACCTAAAAAACCGGAATCATTTATTCATCTTGACATGGTGTTTACCTTTCTTGACAAAGATATTTGTATGGTTTACGAACCAATCGTTATAAAAAATAACAAATATTCAACAGTTCACATAAACATTGACAATGGAAAGGTTAATTTTATAAGGAATGAGAATAATTTGCTAAGTGCGTTAAAAAAATTGGGTATGGAGCTGAAACCTGTTCTTTGCGGTGGTGATAAAGATCCCTGGATACAGGAGAGGGAGCAGTGGCACAGTGGAGCTAACTTTTTTGCCGTGGCTCCGGGAAAAATTTTAGGATATGAGAGAAATCATTATACTCTTGAAGCTCTCAATAAAGAGGGCTTTGAAATTATCAGAGCAAAGGATATAATCAACGGAAAAAAGGATATCAATGATTACAAAAGAGCTGTCATAACAATAGAGGGTTCAGAATTAGCAAGAGGCGGAGGCGGCTGCAGATGTATGACAATGCCTATAAACAGAGATAAAATCTGAGAGAAGAAAAAAAATAAAACGGCAAAAAATTTTAAATTTTTTCCATTCGTAAAATGAAAATTTCTTAAAAATTATAGGCTATTTTAAAAAGAATTGTTCGTTTTTTTGAAAAAAGATTATCCTCTGTCCCCAAAATTTCGCTGTAAACAAGATAAATGTGGCTTTTTGCCCTCGGTATAAAGTGTAACCTTATGTTTGCAATAACTTCATTATCTTCATTATTGTATTGAAGAAAGGCTGATGCAAATAAATTTGTGGTGGGATTAAAATTTACCCAAAGAGCAGGTTCATAAGTTCTGAACTTTCCATTTCCCAGAGCAATATCATTGTACTGATAATTTAAATTAACAGAAAAGCTCTTTGATATCTTCATTCTTCCTTCAAAAACTATCTCCTTCCTTTTACCCGTGTAAAAATCCCCGTAATTATAAAATATCCAGGCTGAAAGACTTCTTGAATCACTGGTGCCAAACTGAATCTCAATCTTTTTCTCCTTATATATTCCTTTCCGGATAACAATCCCCTTAAATATCTCAAAATCCTCGTCAAGATATTCATACCTTGTCTGAAGGTTAAGCTCAAGTGATTCACCTTTTCTTGACTCGAATCCGAAAATCCTGTATTCATAAAAATCCTCAAGAAGATTTCCCGAAAGATCGGTTATTCTTGAATTTTTCACTTTAAAAACAAGATATTTCAAACCGAAAGTATTTACCCTCGGTCTTGTTTTAATTTGCCAGTTAATTCCCGTAATACCCTTCCTCCAGACAAAACCTGTCAAAGGATTGAAATTCTCCTGTACAACATAACGAGAAAGGTAGATATCAAAAAGATTGTTAGGATAATCAATATATGTCCTATAAGCAAGGTTTTCGCTGTTTTTGGTTTCAGAATCAAAGGTGCCCACCAAAAAGCCACCTATCACAAGGTTTTTGTTTCCCAAAAAGTTTGAAAAGGAAAGAGCTGTATCAACTCCCACAGAGGTATTGTATTTTCCGTTTTCATACTTATTTGTTGAAATAAATCCGATGTAGGATTTTTCAAGGATTTCCCTTCTCATCCTGAATGCAAAAAAATTCGCCGGAGAATAATCATCCTTTCGGGCAGTTTCCATATTAAAAATCCCTATATCATACTTTCCTGTTTTCCCTGTTAAACGAACCCCTCCTAAAATCGGTATCTCCTCCCCTTCTGGGGATAGTCCAATCCTTCTTGTGTAAAGAGGCTGAATTCTGCCTTCCATTCCAAAAGAAAATATACCCGCGCCTTCAAGAAAAAACTCCCTCTTTTCAGGATAAAAGAGGCTGAACCTTGTAAGGTTAATCCTTTTTCTGTCAACCTCAACCTGTCCGAAATCCGGATGGGCAGTTAGATCAAGGGTCAAAGATGAGGTAAGTGAATATTTCAAATCAAGCCC
>JALVQI010000068.1 GCA_027031485.1 Candidatus Aminicenantota bacterium
GGCTCTATGTTGACAAAGATAACAAGAAAGCTATCGGGGTCTATTTTAAACTCGGAATGAAACAATCTAACTATCTTATATTGGAAGAAGAATTTTAATTGTAAATGGTTATGTTAGAAAATCTGGCAGTAAGAAGGAATTTGTTTTTCATCCCTTTTTCTCCGAAGGTTGCCTGAATTTCATTACCCTTGTCTTTTTTTATAATTAAGAAATTTGAATCTAAACTTCCTTCAGTACTTTCTATTTTAAAATAAGTGTTATCTAAATTATTTATCTTTACAAAAAGAGGTGTATCTATTATCTCAATGTTAAAATCATTTACAAGCTCTGGTATCTTTACATTTAAATCCCCTGATGACTCTTTTATCTTTCCTCCTTTTACTGTTACTGCGATTGTGTCGTATTTACCCTCAGATATTAGCTTGTCTACTTCTCCGGATATTTTATTATGTTTCCCGGAAATAGTCAGGACCTTTATAGACTGGCATTTCAAATTATTTTCTTTTCCCCTTAGGGAAAGATTTTCGCCTTTACTTGAAATTATAGTTGAGTATTTTGTTTCAATGGAAACACTTGAAAAATTCCTTAATAAGATTTTATCACTGTATCTGTTTTTTATTTGTGTTTCTCCTTTGACTTCAGTTATATAGAGAGGAGTGTACTTTGTATCTATTGAGAGATTCCCACCGACTTTATCAACCACAATCTTATCTGCGTAATTGTCAGCTATTTTAACATTACCTTTCACATCCTGTACTACCACTTTTGAATATTTTGTATTTACAGAAACATCCTTTTTTATTTTTTTTATTTTTATGCTTCCGTAAGATGTATTTATGTTTGCTTTGTCAGAATCAATAATTTTCATGTTTGTATAATTATCATTTATGAATATATTTTTCGCTTCCTTTATAATCTCTTCTCCATTAATATTGGTAATTGCGAGATCTATTTTTTCAGGAGAAAGAACCTTTAAGTAGACTCCGGAAATATTCTCCTTAAGATTAATTTCTGCAATCTTCACACCATTATCCACACTTCGCTCGATTTTCACCCCGGAAAGATTGTTCCCATTTATCTTAATCTTGATTTTTTTTAAGGATGGATCCTTTGCAAAAACTAATTTCCCTCTCTCAAGTTTTATCTTCAAAAGATCGGCTTTCTCCGTCTCAAGAACTTTTGTTTCTTTTCCCTCTGATATTTCAGAATTGAAATCCTTTCCTTCTATATTAAATATGACCTCTTTTTTTAGTTCCTGACTTTTGTAGCTTATCTCATAGTAAAAGATTGATAATATAATTAAAAATATAGCAAGCCCTAAGTTATTTTTCCTCCGCATCTTCCTCTACCTCCGCTGTTTCGGTGGTTTGTTTTTTAAATGAAAAATAGTCGTACAATGCTTTCCCTCCGAAGTAGATTAGAATAAGTGGCCAGAACTTTAAAATCTCCCCTAAACTAATATCCACTCCAAGATTGTTTAAAAGAAAAATTATCCCTATGGCTAATAAAACAATTCCCCAGAATAAAGAATCAGTTTTTTTCATGTTTATCCTCCTTTTTCATATAATTATAAATAAGTTTTATTCCAGCGATTATTAAAAGAAGAGGCCAATAAAGTCGAACTGTCCCCCAATCTATAATATCCAGATTAATAAATAGAAATAAAAATCCAAAGAGAATTATTGTAATGGAAAGGATTGGATCATCCACTTCTGATAAATTTTTTTGTTTACCGTGCTCTGTTTCTCCCCCGGTCTCTTTTGCCGAGAACTTTGTCGTTGCAACTTTATAACTATCTATGATAGTGTAAAGATAGAAGCCTACAAAAGCCAGTGCAATAAAA
>JALVQI010000069.1 GCA_027031485.1 Candidatus Aminicenantota bacterium
TTTTTTTGGAGGTGATAACCTTTTTTTAATTCTTTTTCAAGTCCTTTCATCTTTTCTTCCTCCTTTTCGGTATGATTTTTTTGACTAAACTTATCCGTTTCGGTAAGATTATTTTTGACGCAAAGGGTAAGATTAACTTTTTATTTTTTTTATCGTATAATGTTAATCATGGATTTTTGTGAAGGAGGTATCATATGAAGATAAAAAAATTAAAAATTTTTACTCTTGTCTTTTCACTTTTTATTTTCGTTGCTTTTTCCTCAGTTCTTTTTTCTGCTCAAAATATCACCACACCTGAAGAGTTTCTTGGTTTTAAACCGGGAACAGACAGGATGCTTTTAGACTATGAGCAACTCATTGGCTATCTTAAAACAATTGAAAAGCAGACGGATAAACTTAAACTTGTGAAAATAGGTGAATCCCCTATGGGAAAGGATATGTTCATAGCTTTCATATCCTCTCCTGAAAATATAAAAAATCTTAATAATCTAAAGAAAATAAACAGAGAGCTTGCTCTGAATCCCAATCTCACAAAGGATAAGCTTCAAACTGTTGTTAAGAATGGAAAAGTTTTTGTTTTAGGAACATTATCCATGCACTCCGGTGAAGGTGGCCCCTCACAGGCAGCTTCTCTCATTGCATATAAGCTTATAACTGCAACCGATAAAAAGACATTGAATATTCTTAAGAATGTTGTTTATGCAATGGTTCCATGCCACAATCCCGATGGAATGGATATGGTGGTAAATCATTACAGAAAGTACAAAGGAACAAAGTATGAAGGTTCCACAATGCCAGGCGTTTATCATAAGTATGTGGGACATGACAATAATAGGGATTTTGTCTCTTTAACTCAGAAGGATACAAAAGCAATTGCAAGAATATCCAATAAGGATTGGTTTCCTCAGGTAATGGTTGAAAAACATCAGATGGGATTTTCAACTGCAAGATATTTTGTACCACCCTTTCATGATCCTATAGCTGAAAACATTGATGCAGGCTTCTGGGATTGGATAGGGGTTTTTGGCTCAAATCTCTTAAAGGACATGACAGGGGATGGCTGCGAAGGGGTTTCCCAACACTATCTTTTTGATGATTATTGGCCCGGCTCAACGGAAACCTCCTTGTGGAAAAATGTAATTTCCATGCTTACCGAGTGCGCCAGCGCTAAGTATGCCACTCCTATCTATGTTGAGCCTACCGAACTTACAGCTCGTGGTAAGGGGTTATCTGAGTACAAAAAGAGTGTTAATATGCCTCTTCCATGGAAAGGGGGCTGGTGGAGATTATCTGATATTGTAAAGTATGAGATCTCATCAACATATTCAATCTTAAACACAGCTGCACTTCACAGAGAGGAAATTTTAAAGTTTAAAAATGATATGTGTAAAAAGAATGTCAAATTGGGGAAAACAACTCCTCCCTATTATTATATTCTTCCTCAAAATCAGCATGATATCAGCGAATTTGTTAATCTTGTAAATCTTCTTGATGAACATGGGGTAAATGTTTTTAAACTTAACAGGAAGATTGTTTTTAAAAATAAAATTTATAATAAAGGCGATATTGTAGTTCCACTTGCTCAACCTTTCAGATCCTTTATAAAGGAGGTTATGGAAAGACAGAAGTATCCCCAAAGACACTATACCCCCGGCGGAAAGTTGATAAAACCCTATGATATTACATCATGGTCACTTCCTCTTCACAGAGGGGTAAAATCCTATGAAATAAATGAAAAAATTTCCGGAATGGAAAATTCACTTGTTCCGGTTAAAATACCTTTTTATTTAAAATCCGATATCCCTTCAAACTTTAAATATGCTATTTTCCCTGTAAATAACAATGAAAGTTTTAAATCTATGTTCATGGCTAAAAAAGCCGGTTTAACAGTTCTCAGATTAAAAGAGGATATCAATCTGAATGGCAATTTAATAAAAAAAGGAAGTTTTATTATCAAAGGGGATAAGAATAAAATAAAAAACATAATTTCAAAATTAAGCGTCTCCCCCATTTATTCGGAGTCCATTTCCAACTTAAAAACAGAGACAGTAAAGATACCGAGAATAGCCCTTGTTGAAACTTTCTTTCACGATATGGATGCGGGCTGGACAAGGTTTATTTTTGATACATATTCAATTCCTTACAAAGTTTTACATCCGGGAGATTTCAGCAAGGTTGATCTTGAAAAGAATTTTGACCTGATTGTTTTCCCGGATGCTAATTCCCAAGTATTACTTCAGGGAAAGTACGGAGGAGAGGGACATTACTATATTCCAAGCTATCCTCCTCAATATACGAAAGGAATGGGTAAAAAAGGATTTTCAAAGGTTGCAAAATTCATAAATGATGGCGGAACGGTGATATCATGGGGACAGTCCACCAGGCTCTTTATGTCAACCCTCAGTTTTAAATATGGAAAGGGAAAGATAGAGCAATTTAATTTACCGGTTTCAGATCTTTCAATGTATCTCAGAAAATCAGGCCTGTATTGCCCCGGTTCTCTTGTAAAAATCAGATTTATAAAGGATACTCCACTTACTTTCGGAATGGAGAAGGAGATAGGAGTGTTTTTCAGAGGAAGACCTGTTTTTGCAACAAGAATACCGGAGTTCGATATGGACAGAAGGGTAATAGCCGCATTTCCGGAGGATGATAATCTTCTTATGAGCGGATACTGTGAGAATTGTAAATTACTTGAAAATAAAGCCGTATTGGTATGGCTTAAAAAGAACAGAGGTCAGTTAATCCTTTTCGGATTTAATCCTCAATTCAGAGCCTCAACCCCTGTTTCTTATAAATTGATTTTCAACTCAATACTTATGGCAAAGTGAGGTGATAAACTCTCCGAATGGAAATAGTTAAAGTAGAAAAATTAACAAAGAAATATTTAAAAGAATCTGTTTTAAAAGCTCTCTCTTTCTCTGTGGAAAAAGGTCTAATAAGTGGTATTATCGGCCCCAATGGGGCCGGTAAATCCACACTTTTGAAAATTATGGCAGGGATGGAATTTCCCGATGGTGGAAACATCTTTATCGCAGGGAAAAGAGTGAAAAATTTTGCGGAAAGAAAAGCTTACGTCTCCTATATGCCTGAAAATATGAATCTGTATCCTGATTACTATGTTTATGAGTTTTTGGATTTTTTTCATCGAGCTATCGGATTTTCGGACGAAGAACTTTTAAATGCGCTTTCTTTAAAAGATTCTTATGATAAAAAAATAAAATTCTTATCCAAGGGATGGAATCAGCGTTTAAAATTGTATACTGCTCTTTCCCTTAAAAAACCCATTGTTATCCTTGATGAACCTTTTGACGGATTTGATCCTCTGCAAATGGTTGAAATTATGGATACAATCAGAAGCAAAAACAGAGCGGGCACTACATTCATACTTTCAATTCATCAGCTTGCTGATGCCGAAAAGATTTGTGATTACTATATTCTTCTTGACAGAGGCAATTTAGTTGCCAAAGGAACCATTGACGAGCTTTCAGAATCTTTTTCCGTAAGAGAAAAGAATCTTGAAAATATTTTCTTTAAGGCGCTTCAAAGATGAAAACTCTTTTGCTAATCGGAAAGGAGATAAAAGATCTTTTAAAGAGCAAAAGTTTCCTTCTCTATTTCTTTATTTTATTTTACATTACAGCTTATAGCTTTTACTCTGCTGTTGATCTGTACTCAAAGGCGAGCATGGCTGCTATCAACAATCCTCTCTATGCCGCAGGTTTTGAACCGGTTGCCGGTGTTTTTGTTCCGACTTTCGGGGGATTGTTCATAGTTTTATCATTATTTTCCCCCTTTGTTCTGATAAGAATCTTCGGTATTGAAAAATCAAACAACACAATATCACTTATCCGTCAGATTGATTTTTCCGAAACAGGAATTTTCCTCTCAAAGCTTTCTTCCGGTCTGTTTTTCATCCTTTTATCCTTAATAGCTTTTTTACCGCTTTTAATTATCTGGAGAGAAATAGGAGGGCATTTACCGAAGGCTGAACTTTTCCTTCTGTTTTTAGGATACTTTCTTTACGGAACTTTTGTGGTTTCAATATCAATTTTTTCTTCGGTTATTATGAAAACCACAGCTCAGGCTTCAATCTTTGCGGTTGCTCTGATAGTCTTTTCATGGTTTCTTGATTTTGGAAAGGATATGCACATTTTTTCATATCTGGATAAAATTTCCGATTGGACGGTAACAAACCAGTTAAAAGAATTTGAAAGCGGAATTTTTTCATTACAGGCTGTTTTTTATTTTTTGATTTTATCTTTGTTCTTTCTTTCGCTCTCTTTTGTGGCATTTAACATAAATTTAAGAAAAAAAGTTAAAATTTCAGGTTTAATAACTGTTTTTTTTGTTTTCCTCTTCTTTTTTAATACTCTTTATCAATATAAAAGAGATATCACGGAGAGTGGAAAACACTCTTTTTCCCATGAAGAGACCGTATTTCTTAAAAAACTTCCTGAAATTAGGATAAAGGTATTTCTTGAACCGACTGATAGCAGATACAGAGACTATGAAAATGATTTCTTAAAAAAGCTGAAAATGGTCAAGACAGATATTAAAATGGTTTTTGCCAGAGGGAAGGAATTAAAAGAAAATTACGGATTGTTTGAATACACAATTAATGGTAAAACAGCTAAAACATATTCAAACAGTGCCAGGGAGATTTTCTTAGTTTTAGAAGAAATTTCAGGGAAAAAGATAGGGAAAAGCGGCAAAAAATCTTCGGTTTACAGAGGTTATCCTCTTGTTGTAAAAAAAGGCTGGAGCCATTCCTTATTTTTTATTTATTTGATACTATTTCCTATGTTTTTTATACTATTTCAATTCAAAAAACCAGGGAGGAAAAAAATATGAAAAAGGGATTAATTGCAATTATCATTTTTACTTTTATTTTTGGGATTTCTGCAACTGTTGAAAAAAAAGTTTTCATCTCTTTTGATAATGAAGTTCCCGGTGCCGAAGCAAAGGAGTTTTCATCTTTTGTGGGAAAATGGCATATAGATAAGGATGGTAGCAATATTGTGTATGCTGTTGACGGAAGAAAATGGGAGAAAGGACTTTTATCCGAAGGTATTATAAAAAAGGCAAAGGGGCTTTATGGAGAAAGATATGCGGAGTTTCTTGATAATCTTGAAGCATACAAATATTTTCCTCTCTCAATTTGCAAAAAGATTGATAATTTTAAGGATGGGGTTATAAAGCTTAGATTTAAAGGGATAAGCGGAAGAATTGATCAGGCAGCGGGAATCGCTTTTAATATAAAGAAAAACGGAGATTATCTTGTAGTCAGAGCAAACCCCCTTGAAAACAATATGGTATTGTTTAAAATGGAAAGAGGTAAAAGAAGAGCTGTTCAATGGATAAGGAATGCAAGAACTCCTTCAAGAGTATGGCATAATCTGAAAGTCGTTATAAATGGAAGGAATATTAAAGGATATTTAAATGGTAAACTCTATATAAATTATAACTGGAGAGAAAAAATTAATGGGAAAATAGGTTTGTGGTCAAAAGCTGATAGCTATGTGTTTTTTGATGATATAGAGATAATAAGCAGGTAGATGTTTTGAAAAAAATTCGCCTTTTTATAATAATAATTTCTCTTGGTCTCTTCCTTCTGTTTCCTCAAAAAAAGATTTACAAATACAATATCAGTGTGGAAAACAAAATCATCTATGCAAGGGTTTTTTACAAGGGAAAGCCTGTTGATAATCTGACCAAAGATGATTTTATTTTATATGAAAATGGGAAAAAGGTAAAAATATTGGGAGTTGATATTGTAAAAAAAAGATTTGGAGCTGAAGAGAGGGAGTCATCTTCTTCTCAAAAGTAC
>JALVQI010000070.1 GCA_027031485.1 Candidatus Aminicenantota bacterium
AAAAGCCATTTTCCAGCAAAACCTGATAGAGGAGGGATTCCAGCAAGGGTGATAATCCCCATAAGGAATGCGAGAAAGGTAAAAGGCATCCTCCTTATCAATCCTCCCATTTCAGGAAGATAGCTTGTTCCGGTTCTATAGATAATTCCGGCTGCGGCAACAAAAAGCAATCCTTTGAATATCAAATGGTTTACAGTATGGTAAAGAGCAGCTGAGTATCCAAGGGATGTAGCTAAGGCAATTCCGATTAAAATATAACCAACCTGACTGATTGAGGAGTATGCCAAAACTTTTTTTACATCCTCCTGAAAAACAGCTAACAAAGCCATAAAGAGGGCTGTCAATGCTCCTAACCATGCCATCCCATAAAGGATTGTATTTGAATGGGATATATGGGGGATAAGATAAACTATTGTTAAAATGGCTCCGAATACTCCCATTTTGGAAAGGACACCTGAAAGCAAAGGTGTAAAACCGTCGGGGCTTTCTCCGTACGCATCCCTTACCCAAATATGTAGTGGTGCCGTTCCCATCTTTACAAGAAAAGCCGTGAAAATAAGAATCGCCGCCCATACCGGTGCTGAGACAGCGGAAGCTCTGAAAGCGGGAATAAGATTTGTTCCTGCTGGAAGAAGCTTAATACCCGCAAGCATTGAATATCCGCCGATTGAACTCATTACAAGATAAATCCAGGCAGGCTTTTTACTACCCTGATTGATTAATAGATAGGAAGACCAGCTCATCAATTCCCAGAAAATGAAGAGTGAAATCCAGTTTGAAGCAACGGAAATTCCCACCATTGAAAATACTGTGAATATAAACAGCGGATAAAATGCTGCCGAATACTTTTTTGATAAAGGATAGGTGGCAAAAATAAAGATAACAGCTCCGACCAATACCAAGATTACAAAAAAGCTCTCTATATTAAAAACAGATGCAAAATTTTGATTTTTAAATAAATGGTAACTAAAGCTTATAAGCATTCCTAAAGCCAATATCCATTGGGCAATTCTTGAAAGTCCTATTATAAAAACAGCGATAGCTGAGACTGTTATGAATGCAAGAAATTTTGCATTCTGAATTTCCATACCTGTTATGGTAAAGAATTTGTATGCTCCCAAAACAGCAAGACCTAAAAGAACTATCACATTAAAGAGTGAAGGAACTATGCTTCCCTTATAGTTAAGAGATTCTCCATCATTTTCGGAAGCTATTCTGTACAAGTTAAAATAGTATAGAATTTCCGCTACAGCTCCTACTAAAACAAGAGCCACTATGTAAAAGTATTGTTTAGGAATTGCAAGAATAAAAAAGAGTTTTGCCCAAAAACCTAAAAACGGGGGAGCTCCTGCCATTGAAAGAACCGAAGACGAAAAAAGAAAACCAAAAAATTTATTCTGAGAAATAGCTCCCTTCCACTCTTTAATATTTCTCTTTCCAAAAAGATCTGCAAGGAAAAACAGAGTGGATTTTGAGAAACTGTGATTCAAAACAAAAAATATTATTGCAAAAAGCATATATTTTTTCGCAGGACCGGTAAGATTACCATTTATGTAAAAAGCTCCCGCAAGAATTAGTAGCCCTAATTGACCGACTGAGGAATACCCGAAAAGTCTCCTAATGTCTTTTTGTTTCCAGGCAAAGAACTGACTTACAAGGTATGTCGTAAGCCCGAAGATTATTCCGATTTTCAAAAGATAGGGGAATTTCAGATAATTAGCAGATCTGATAAACACCAGATAAAATCCTTTGACAATGCCTCCTGCTAAAATTGCGACTACAGCAGGATTTGCTCCCTGATAAATATCCAGAGCCCAACCATTCATCGGAAAAACTTCAAGCTCAATAAGCAAACCGAAGAGGAACATTATTGAAATAATAATGAGCATTCCTCCAGAGTACATGGATTTGTTTATGTGATTTGAAATATCCAGCATATTCAAACTGCCGGCAAATTTATAAAGAAGAACCGCTCCGAGCAAAACAAAGGTTGAGCTGATTGAACCTACAACGATATATTTGAAGGCGGCCTCAAGTGAAAAACCGTCCAATTTTGAAGCGACAAGTCCGTATGATGCTATGGAGGTTATCTCAATAAATACAAAAAGGTTAAAAAAGTCCTGGGTGAAGATCATCCCTGTTGAACCTAAGAGAAGAAGAAGCATAAGAACGAGAGCTTTTGGTTCGGGATCATCTATTCCTCTGTTTATCCAGTGATAGGCTGCCATAGCACCGATAAAGAAAACAACAACCCCAAGATATGCGGATATTTGATCAACATAAAGATTAATTCCGATCGGAGGGGGGAAACCGCCTATCTTAACCATGATAGGTTCTTTGATAACCTTTGTCAGAAAACCGTAAGCTATGCTTAATATTGCCGTAAAATCAAAAAGAATTGTTAACCAGAACACGCCGCGCACAAACTTTTTCCCTAAGAATTGAAAAATTCCTATGGAAAAGGCGGCAATTAATGTGACAGCTATTATGACAACGGGATTTACCATTTTAACTCCTTAAAATCATCTATTTCTATTGATTTTTTTACAGAATACATCCTTATGACAACGGAAAGTGCCATAGCGGTAACAGCAACTCCGATAACAATGGCTGTAAGAACAAGAGCCTGAGGGAGAGGGTCAACAACTTTGGAAACATCAACAAGCAAAGAACCCTTTTTGAAAAGATCCTTCAAACTTATTATGGGTGCTGTTCTTCCCCTAACAAAACCGAGGGATATAATCAGCATATTAACTCCTGTGTCCATAATGGAAAGACCTATGATTATCTTTATCAAATTCCTTTTTACGAGAGCAGCATACAAACCGATAAAAATAAGAAGTAAGCTTGCAGCAAAAAATACCATCTTAGTCCTCCTTTGTTGTGGATATCATATCAGAAATAAGTCCTGAAAGTTCAGCTCCGACCTTAAACCCCACCGCAATGTAGATTAAGGGAATAACTCCTGCTGAAAAGAGTCTGTTCCATTGTCCCAGAGGTAAAACGGAGTTTGCAAGAAAGCTATTGGCATAGATCAAGCCGACAAGACCTATTCCCGAAAATGTGATACCGGCAAGGGATTCTATGGTTGAAAGGGCTTTATGATTAACATGAAATCTTCTGTAGGCAAGGAATAGGAGCATAACTCCCGAGGCTATGACAGAACCTCCCTGAAAGCCTCCTCCGGGTGTAAGATGTCCGTGTATGAAAATATAAGCACCAAAGAGTAAAATCAGAGGGAAAAGGGTATCAGTTGCGGTTCTTAAAACAAGACTGCTTCTAATTCTCTTAAATTCTCTAATACATTTGCAGGAAAAGAGTAGAAAGGATAATCCTGTGGCAGCTAAGAAAAGAACTGTTACCTCTCCCAGTGTATCAAAACCTCTGTAATTTACAACTATTGATGTCACAAGGTTCGAACCTCTGTTTTCCACTATTCCTCTTTCAACATAATGTTCTGAAACTCCTTTATAGGGTTTGCCGAATGGAATTTGAGCAAAAAGGGAAAGCATATATAGACCAACAATTGTTAAAAATATTATTGCAACAATCTTTCTCATTTTTCCTTCCCCTTTGTTTTTCTAACTGTTATAACGAATACAAGCGTGGTAATACCGGCTCCTATTGCAGCTTCTGTCATTGCAACATCGGGTGCCTGCAGGTAGAGGTATACGATTGATGCAACAAGAGATATAAAACCGGATGCGATAACAGCAGAAAGAAGATCTTTTGTCTTAACTGCAAAAAGAGCAAGAGCAAGCATTAAAACTATTAAAAATAACATAAAATATTGAAGAATTTCAGCCATTTTGTTTCTCCTCTTCCGCTCTTATTTTTTCTTTATCTTCAGCATATTTATCTACAACACTCTTTTCATAGAGAGGAACACCGGAATTATGAGCAGCCCGTGCCAGAGCATTTGAAGATACAGGATTAGTCAGAAGGATAAAGAGAGAGATGATGCCTGTTTTAAATATCCAGGCAGGATGAAATATTCCGACTCCCATAATGACTGAGAGAGCTCCGAGCGTTGTTGCTTTTGTTCCAGCTTGCATTCTATTGTAGACATCAGGCATTCTTATAACTCCTAAAGCTCCGAGGAAAAGAAATGTCGCGCCTATAATTATCATTATAATTCCTATGATCTGATACCAGAGCATCACATACCTCCTTCCAGATATCTTGCAATGGCTATAACTCCGAGAAATGCCAAAACCGCATAAACAAGAGCTATATCCAGATAAATTGCCCTGTGGAAAATTTGGGCGAACAAGACAATCATAGCTGTTGTGATTGTGGTGGCAGTATCAAGCCCAACAGCTCTGTCAGGAATTGTGGGACCCGAGATTATTCTGATCGTTGCCAACAGTGTTGCCAAACTAACCAATCCGAAAACAATCGGTAATACTATATTACTCAAAGATCACCTCCAGATATTTTTCAAAACCTTCAACTATGTCCTGTGTGGCTTTCTGTATATCCTCTGATCTGACATCAATCCAGTGTATGTAGAACCATTCATCATGAATATCAACGGTTAAAGTGCCGGGGGTAAGAGTGATTGAGTTCGCAAGAGCAAGCTTTCCCGCATTCGTTTTTAACTTTGTCTTGACTTTAACTATACCGGGATTGATAGGGAGCTTGGGATTGATGACCCTTTTAGCAACATCAAGATTGGATTTTATCATCTGCCAGATAAAGTAAAACAGATATACGACAAGATATACATATCTTTTCGGTTGAAACCATTTTTTCGGTTTATCACTGGAAATTGCAGGTGAGATCATACTAACAATAGCTGCTACGATCAAACCGGTAAAGAGTTCCTGAGGATCAAAACTTTGAGTTAAAATCACCCACACAACAAATAATACAACAGTTGAAATGATAACCCTCATATATTTCTCCTTAAACTTAATTTATAAAATAAAAATTCAACTTCAGATAAAACATCAACAAAAGAGACCTCAACATCATCAGGTACATTCAGAGGAATGAGAGCAAGGCTTAAAATAGCTTTTATTCCGGCATTTACCAGAATATCAACAATTTTCTGAACATCAGAAGGAGGAATTGCAATGATTGCTATTTTTATTTTATATTTTTTTATAATACTTTCTATCTCTTCAATAGGGTAAACTTTGGTTTCCCCTATTTCTTTGTTGACCTTTTTCCTGTCTTTGTCAAAGGCTGCAATAATTTTAACATTAAAATTTTCGGTTGAATGTTTTATTATGGCGGAACCCAATTTTCCCACACCAATCAGAGCAGCATTCATCTTACCAAAAGTGTTGGTAATTCCGTTTATGGTTGATAAAAGACTTTCAACATGATATCCCTTTCCCCTTACTCCGAATTCTCCGAAATAGGATAAATCCTTTCTTACAACGGAGCTTTTTACCCCGCACTTTTTTGCGATATCTTCCGATTGGATAAGCTTAACCCCTTCATTTTTAAAACTATTCAGACACCTTGTGTAGTAAACCATTCTTCTCAAGGTTGTCTCGGGAATAACAGATTTAAAAAATTTTTTTATCATCTTCTTGCTCTTGTTATCACAAGCACATAGTATATCATAGAAAATTTTAAAGTTAAAATATTTTTTGTGCTATCTTTCACTACAGCAACAACATTCAGAATAATAAATCTTCCTGGATTATTCAAAAATAAAAAATATTGTGCTATTATTTTATTATGAATAAAAAGCCAAAGAATTTGCCGATAGGAATAAGTGATTTTGAGAGTATAATAAATGAAGGTTATTTGTATATTGATAAG
>JALVQI010000071.1 GCA_027031485.1 Candidatus Aminicenantota bacterium
ATCTCAGCATATCGGAATTATTACTTATAAAACATGTTTCGCCTAATGAATGCTGCACAATAAAATCATTCTTCGGATTGTTATCTTTATCAAAAGAAAAATCATGAACAGCTTTTAAAACTTTTACATCCTGTCTCAGTTTAATCCCTCTATTACGAAATAAACCTAAATCACTTATATTAGCCATATTATAGATTGGTAAAAAATTAATTTTTTTTGAATCTGTTCTGGGAAGAATATAATAAAACAGCTGCTCGCTTCCATGAGCAGACGCACTATGAAAGCTATTCAAATGCAATGATAAAAATATACCTTCTGGATCAAATAAACATTTATCTTTTTCCAATCCGTTTAAATTTCCCAAAAGTTCTTTGATTTTATCTGCTCTTAATTCAAGTTCTTTCTTCTGACTATCTACTGTTAATATTTCCGGATCTTCCTTATATGTAATATAAACATTATCTATTCTGTATTTGTTTTTCAATATATCCTGTATCTCTTCTCCGAGTTCATGAGTAAAATAAGCTTCATAAATTTCTATAGGAGAATTTATAACAGGAGGAAAAATAAAATTTTCATTTACAGCTCCCGGTCTTAAATTTTTAGAGCAATGTCCGGGGTCAAGAACTACAACCAAACCGTTTGAAATCTCATAAAAGCCTTTCATACATTTTTCTTTTTTGCAATCAGAACAATATGTTTTTGAAAAGAGGAATAATAAAACAAAAATCAATAATAATATTTTCCTCTTTTTCATTTTCCCTCCCTTTCAAGAACAACTATTACAAATCTTTTATAATCGTCAAGCACTACAAATCTATCCCCTTCCGGTGAAAATTCCATATTATCCACGGGAAACACAGTGGGGTTTTTCAATTTTAACATCTTTCTCTTCTTGCATTTAAGGTCGGATATGAATATATAACTATCGAGAGGATAATCTCCCCTTTCCGAATGTTCATTATAGGTTACTATACTGAAAAGCCAGAGTTTAAGGTTGGGCATAAGAAAAGTCTCTGAATAATCCATATTCGCTTTTGGATATTTTAAAAGATCTTTATCTATTACAGGCTTTCCGCATTTAAACTGAGCTACTATCTTAAAATTATCAAGATATCTTACCTTATATCCATCCTCCCAAAGATATCTGCCTTTATAATCTTTGTAAATTTCACGGCTGTAAACTGTATGCGGGAAAACCAATTTTATCTTTTTTGTCTTCAAATCAAGCATATATTCAGCAGAGCCTTTCTTCGGGCTGTCATCACAATAATGTTTCGAATACAGTAGTTTGTCATCGGGAAGGTATATAAGCTTTTTTATTGACCGACAATCTCTTTCCTCATGAATTAGCTCTTTTTTATCTTTTATATAATCATACTTTATTATCTTTGATATTTCATATTTCCCTGATAAATGAGTTTCTGTATATATAAGATAGTTTGAATTACCGTAGAATATAACATCGCTTATTCCATCAGTTTTGAACTTTTTTATGAGCTTCCAGTTTCTCGTATCATATATATGTTTCCATGTCAGTATTTTTGTCCCGTCAGGTGAAAACATTATATAAGTTCCAGGAAGATCTTTAACATGTTTTCCATTCTTATCATATATCATAGTAATATTTGCAGGACCGAATATTACATATTTCCCGTCGGGCGACCAGCCTTTCAGATCCTCGATATTAAAACGAGAGATATCAAATGGGTATTCAATGGGTATTATCTTCTTGACTTTCACCCTCATCGGATCTCTTCCGAGATCATGATACTTAACATTTGCAGCATAAGAAAACACTCCTGAAA
>JALVQI010000072.1 GCA_027031485.1 Candidatus Aminicenantota bacterium
ACATGTGTTTTATATTTTTTTGTTTCCAGCCATTGGAAAAAACCTTTAACCCCATAGTACCCCTTTCCGCCCTCTATAATCAACTTTTTTTCATTATCTTTTAATTTCTTGAAAGGTTTATTCAACGTTATTTTTTCTTTTTTACAAAACTCAATCAATTCCTCTTTTAATTCATAGGCAGCAGGTTTTTCAAAGGGCTCTATCGCTCCCTCTTTGATTGAAAGTTCAGAATTCGGAATAACTTTCTCCATATCAATCTCAATAATATCCCCATACCCTTTACAAACAGGACAGGCTCCCTTAGAGGAGTTAAATGAAAAGAGTGCCGAATCAGGGGCTGGTATTTTTATATTGCAGTAGGGACAAAACAAATCTCCTGAGAATAGATGGATCACATTTCCTTCTTCCACAAAGAAACTGTTACTCCAGTGAAAAGCTGTCAGGATTCCTTCAAAAACTCTTTCTGCTTCCGAAGGCTTAACAACAAGTGTATCAATCACAACATAAATGGGATTGGACTTTACCTTAAAAATGGATTCCCTCTTTCCATCTACCATTGCATAGAGGAAGCCTCCTCCATAGATTTCCCTGAGATTCTTATTTGTAATAAAGCCAAAATTTATTTTCACTCCTGAAAATCTTTCCAAAATTTCTTTTTTCAAAGACTCAGGATTATACTTTATAATTTCCCTTCCACAGGAAGGACAGTATGGTTTTCCCTTTTTTGC
Source organism: Candidatus Aminicenantota bacterium (assembly GCA_027031485.1). GTDB lineage: Bacteria > Acidobacteriota > Aminicenantia > JAMOAD01 > JAMOAD01 > JALXDT01. Next base: position 729 of record JALVQI010000072.1, read on the forward strand.
AAATAGTATTCTTAAAAAATCATAAATCTCTGTTATAGTGGCAACAGTAGACCGGGGGTTTTTTATAAAACTTTTTCTTATGACTGCTATGGAAGGTTGAAGCTCATTTATGAATTTCACATCAGGAGATGGAATTTTTTCAAAGAACTGTCTTGCAAAAGTTGAAAGAGAGAGAAAAAATCTTCTTTGACTTTCCGCATATATGGTATCCATTACAAGGGAGGATTTTCCGGCTCCCGACACTCCTGTAATTACAATATTTTTATAAAGAGGAATTTTTAATCTGTCTATTTTCAGATTATTCTGTCTTGCTTCTTCTATTTCAATATAATCTTTTGAGCTCATTTAAGATACAAAAGATAGGGAGAGAACAAGAACATACAAAAGTATGATAAACAGGGATACAATAATTTGAGATATTCTACTCTTAATTATTTTACCTGAAAAAGCCGCAAATATTGATATTCCTCCAACAACAACGGCTGTCCAGAAATTAGACCAGCTTTCGATTTTCCAAATGGTTCCTTTTATGTAGAAAAAGTCAACAATGGAGAAAATCAAAATATTAAAAATTATGCTACCGAATATATTTCCAATGGCAATTCCAAAAAATCCTCTCTTTGCAGCCGAATAGGATACAACCAATTCAGGTAAAGATGTAACCATTGCGATAAATAAAAGTCCCATAAAGGTAGATGTCCAGTCCATTTTTATAGCTATCTTTTTTGCAAGAACCGGTAAATATAAACCGGTAACAATTATTACAACAGAAGCTATTGAAAATTTAAAAACTATGTTCGACAAACTTTCCGAACTTTTTTCCTCTTTATCAACAGGTTTAAATTCCTTATTGTATATGATTTTGAGAATCCCGAAATAAAAAAAAGTTATTATTATTGATTGAAGACCTATGAATCCTATAGAAGGAAATCTGACCTTCAGGAAAAAAGCAACAGAGAGGAGTAATCCTCCTGTAAGCAGAGATGTTTTTTTAAATCTTTTTGAAATTATTGTGAAAAGATTTGATTTTTTCAAAGTAAAGCTCATAATAGATACAATAGTCAGATTAAAAATACAACTTCCAAGTATTTCACCGAAAAGCATATTATTGTCTTTCACAATGTTAACAGCGCTTATACCTGTAAAAAGTTCAGGAAGTGAAGTAACAGCGGATATAAGCGTAACCCCTATCAACCCTTCAGAAATCCCCGCTCTTGAAGAAAGCCTGTCTCCGTAAAATGATAATCTTTCTCCTGAAATGTAGATAAGAAATAAGATAAAAATAAATTCTATCCATAAAACCATTAAGGACATCGGAAATTATATCAGATTTAAAAATATCAGTAAAAAATATAATTTAGTTTTTTATGAATGTTTTTTCTATTTTTTTTAAGCTTTTTTCAAAGCTTGAATAGATTCCGTGAAAATAAAAATCAAGGAAATTTTTTGCAAGTTTTTGATCTTTTCCATAGAGCAAAACAAAAGTAGACTCAAAGCTTTTCTGCGTTTTAAGGATTGAGTCCTCAAGGGGAGAAAAATATTTTTTCAAAACCTTAATTCTATTGTAATAATCCTTTTCAACAAAATTCTCTAACAAATGAATTCTTGAATAAATAAGTTTGTTTCTTAATATAAAAGATTTAGTGGGGAAATAGTGTTTTTCAATAATTTCTTCATAGGTTAGCGGAGGTTTTTTTCTTGAAAAATCTTCAGGAAAGCTCTTTAAACCATAGTAAAGGGGCAAGAAGACCGATGTATCAGGTTTGCCGATTGATACCCAGATTAGAGTTGAAATCGGAGCAGGTAAATTAGCTCTTAATTGAGCGACTATGGAGTATCTTGTTGTTTTAACACAAATAGGCCTTTTATTTCCATAGGTTGAAGGATTGTTAGGACTCGTCTCTTTTTTTGAAAGATCATATTTTGTGCCCTCAAAATGGTCTCTGAGAACTCTCATAAGAAGAGCGGGAGTAACTTTTCTTGCAGGTTTTATCTCAAATGGATAAATGTCTTCCACCTGAAATTTATTTCCACCAATTAATCTTAAAGCACTCCATTGCCTGTAAGTATTGTATGTGTTTTTTAAATTATGCGCATATACCTTTGCAAAATCAAAGGCTCCATCTTTCTCAGGATTATAAAGACCTTTTTCTATGGCAAACTTTATTATATCCTTAGAACCTAAATATTTTCTTGTATTTTTAAGATTTATCTTATGTATATTATAGTGATTCGGAATTATAGCCACTTTATCATCATCAACCCTTTCGGCAACCCAGTGTTTTCCCTTAACAACTGCCACCATCCATCCCTCATTTTTATCAGCAATAGAATAAGTTCTTCCGGAAGAATTATAACCATATTCTTCCACAAATTTTCCAAGTAAAAGTACTGCTTCCCTTGCTGTATGAGCCCTTTCAACAACAAGCCTTCTTAACATATATCCTATAATTCCCTCCCCTTGAGCCTTTTCTTTGGACATACACCCATTTGAGACAATTACAACACCACTTTTATTAATAAAACTATCTGCAAAATTAAAACCTGGTAGCTCAAACCATATTAATTCCTGAGTTGAAGGAGAAACCTGAATCTTCTCTCCACTTTTTAAATATGAATAAAGAGGAGCATTGAATTTTTTTGCATTTACTCTCATTATATTTAAATATGCATCCCCTCCGTCATCTTCATTATGAGCAAGGATTACAGAACCATCCGCTGTAGCATTCTTTCCCGCAATTATCGTAAAACAGTTGCACATACAGGTTTTGTTTGAGATTGAATAGAGCGGGAAAATAAAAATTAAAAGAAGAAAGACAAAAAATATTTTCCTTTTCATAATACTCTCCTTTATTCTTTAATAGAATATATTTTAGTTTAATTTCTCTCTTTAAGCAAACAACCCCCCATCTAAATAAAAAAGGGAGCCTTTTTATAGCTCCTTTGCTGCCTCTTTACGAGGCCAAGGCTCCCTTTTCAAATATATTAATATATTCTTTTTTCTTCTTTTGTCAAGATTAAAAGATATGAAAGGCTACCGTAAGTCCTGCTACAACAACAGAAACCATACTCATTAATTTAATAAGAATATTTAATGAAGGCCCCGCAGTATCCTTTAAAGGATCTCCCACAGTATCTCCGACAACGCCTGCTTTATGAGAAGAAGAACCTTTACCACCTAAATTGCCTTCTTCAATATACTTTTTGGCATTATCCCAGCTTCCACCTGCATTAGCCATAAAAATCGCAAGAATAAAACCTGAGCTCAAAGCTCCGATTAAAAGTCCCATAACTCCTGCAACACCAAAAACTATTCCCACCAAAATCGGAACAATTACAGCTGCAAGAGAAGGTGCAACCATTGATTTTTGAGCACCTTTGGTTGAAATTGCAACACATGCTTGATAATCAGGCTTTGCTTTACCTTCCATTATACCGGGAATCTCTCTAAACTGTCTTCTTACCTCATCAACCATCTTTCCCGCTGCTTTACTTACAGCTTTTATGGTTAAGCCTGAAAAGAAAAATGCCATCATTGCCCCAATAAATACTCCTGAAATAACCATGGGATTCATCAAATTAACTTTAAAAAATTTCATAAAATCAGCAATGGTTAAATCATGGAGAAATTGAATGAGTTCAACCCCTTTTTGTTCGGCTACCCTGGCAAAATCAGCAAAATTTCTTCCATGCTCAACCGCTCTGATAAGACCTGCTCTTACCTCTTCAACATAGGCGGCAAGGAGAGCCAGAGCTGTTAAAGCAGCTGAACCAATAGCAAAACCTTTCCCGGTGGCTGCCGTTGTATTACCAAGTGCATCAAGTGCATCTGTGATTTTTCTCACTTCCGGAGGAAGTTCAGACATTTCAGCATTCCCTCCCGCATTATCAGCAACAGGGCCATATGCATCTGTTGCAAGGGTTATACCGAGAGTGGAAAGCATTCCGACAGCTGCAACACCAATTCCATACAAACCTTTGATCGGAGTTGTAAAACCACCTGCAAATGCAAAGGCACCGACAATCCCTGTAACAACGGCAAGAATAGGAATTGCAGTTGAAATCATTGCCTGTGACATTCCCGCAAGAATAGTTGTCGCTTCCCCTGTTTTAGTCTGGTTTGCAACAAAAATAGTGGGTTTGTATCCGGAAGATGTATAATATTCTGTTGATTTACCTATTACAAGACCAACGATTAAACCTATAACAACAGAGCCTGCTATACCTAAATTTCCGGGAAGGAGAGTTTTAACGAGAAAATAAACTCCGACTATTATTATAGCTGAGCTTAAGTAAATTCCTCTATTTAAAGCGGATAAAAGATTTTTTTGAGAAGCATCTTCTTTGGCTTTTACGGCATAAACTCCGATAATTGAAGCAAGTATTCCTAATCCGGCAACAATCATAGGAAGAATAACCGCATTGAACGCCAAACTTTTATTTGCAATAAAGGCTGCTGCGCCAAGAGCTGCGGATGAGAGTATTGACCCTGTATATGATTCATAAAGGTCAGCGCCCATTCCTGCAACATCACCAACATTATCACCAACATTATCGGCAATTGTGGCAGGATTTCTCGGGTCATCTTCAGGTATTCCCGCTTCAACCTTTCCGACAAGGTCAGCTCCGACATCGGCGGCTTTCGTAAATATTCCTCCTCCCACTCTCGCAAAAAGAGCCTGCAGTGAAGCTCCCATACCGAAAGAGAGAAGAATAACAGTTGTCTCTCTTAAACTGTAGTGGGCTCCAAAGTAAAGAGCGCTAAACCAGATAGAAATATCTACAAGACCGAGACCCACAACAGTTAATCCCATAACAGCCCCTGCTCTAAAAGCAATTCTCAAAGCATCATTTAAAGATTTTCTTGCTCCGTTTGCCGTTCTCGCGGAAGAATTTGTGGCAGTCATCATTCCAATATAACCTGAAAGAGCTGAAAAGAAACCTCCTGTTAAAAATGCAAAAGGTGTCCACCCTGATTGAACATGGAGACCATAAGCTAAGAAGGCAAGAAATCCTGATGTTATTATAAAAAATATTGCCACAACTTTATACTGTTGAGATAGATAAGCTTTTGCGCCTGTTTTCACAGCATCAGCTATTTCTCTCATTTTTTCAGTTCCTTCATCAGCCTTCATCACATTTTTATAGAATATAAATGCAAAGATAAGAGCTATGCCAGCGCTAATAGGTGCTATTAAAAAAATTCCCATATCAATCCTCCTCACTTATTTTCTTAAATATCAGAGTTGCATTGGTCCCACCAAAACCAAAGGAATTACTCATTACATATGTTAAATCCTTCTTTATACTTTCATTTGGAGTATAATTTAAATCACATTCCGGGTCAGAATTTTCATAATTAATCGTAGGGGGAACTATGCTATCTCTTATAGCTAACAAGGAAAATGCAGCTTCTATGGCACCCGCTGAACCTAATAGATGTCCTGTCATAGATTTTGTGGAAGATATGTTAACCTTATAAGCATAATCCCCAAAAACAGTCTTTATTGCAAGTGTTTCTGTCTTATCGTTTAGAACTGTTGATGTTCCGTGAGCATTAATATAATCAATCTTTTCAGGTTCTATTTCTGCATCCTTTAAAGCCTCTTTCATACATCTGGCTGCTCCTGAACCATCGGGCGAAGGAGATGTTTGATGATAGGCATCTGAGCTCATACCAAAACCTACAATTTCTCCGTAGATTTTAGCCCCTCTTTTTTTTGCTTTCTCATACTCTTCTAAAATTAAAATAGTTGAGCCTTCTGCTATTACAAATCCATCCCTTGTAGCATCAAAAGGTCTGGAAGCTTTGGATGGTTCCTCATTGTGTCTTGAGAGAGCTCTCATTATATCAAAACCTCCCACTCCCAGAGGAGTAATCGGAGCCTCAGTCCCTCCTGTAATCATCATATCAGCATAACCTGTTTGGATTAACCTGAAAGCTTCTCCTATAGAGTGGGTAGAAGTAGCGCAAGCAGTTACTGTGGAAAGATTGGGTCCTTTCGCTTTATATATCATTGAGAGTATTCCTGAAGCCATGTTTATGATAGCTCCGGGAATGAAGAATGGCTGAATCTTTCTAAATCCTTTTTCATTTAAGATATTCTGATTCCTGGAAATTGAACCAATACCACCTATTCCCGAACCAACGGCAACACCTGTTCTATCCTGCTCATCCTCGCTTAATTCGCTAAGACCTGCATCCTCCCATGCAATCTTTGCAGCGGCTACAGCATAGTGAATAAATTCATCGTTTCTTCTAATTGTTCTGTTGTCCATGTAGTTAGAGGGATCAAAATTCTTGACTTCTCCCCCAACCTGTGACCCCAGATCGCTTACATCTATCTTTGTAATCCTTGAGATCCCGCTTTTCCCTTTCTTTACATTTTCCCATGGTTCTTCTATTCCTATTCCCACTGGAGAAACTATTCCCATACCTGTAACAACAACTCTTCTTAATTTAATAAATCTGTCTTTTGACATTATAAATTTTTGTTTAATAAGAGATTAAGATTTTTTTTCTGCGATATAGTTAACCAATTCTCCTACGGTCATTATCTTATCAAGATCTTCATCAGGAATTCTAATATCAAACATATCCTCAACATCCTGAAGAAGTGTGGAAACATCAAGGGAATCAAACCCTAAATCTTCAAGAAAAGTAGCATCATCCGTAATCTGACTCTCTTCAATTTTAAACTCATCCATAATAAAATCTTTGATTTTTTTCAAAATTTCTTCTTTTGTCATTCTTTTCCTCCTTATTTTTTTTTAGATATAAAGACCACCTGAAACATTTATAGTTTCACCTGTTATATAATCAGCATCATCGGAAAGCAGAAACTTTACCACTTTAGCTATGTCTTCCGGCTTCCCAAATCTTTTTAAAGGTATGGATTTTATATATTCTTCCTTCACCCGATCCGGTAATTTTGCCGTCATATCAGTCTCAATGAAACCGGGAGCAATGGCATTTACGGTTATCCCTTTGCTTCCATACTCTTTTGCTATGGATTTTGTAAAACCTATTATTCCACTTTTTGAAGCAGCATAATTACTCTGTCCTGCATTTCCCATAAGTCCTACAATCGAACTAATATTTACTATTTTACCAGACCTCTGTCTTGCCATATAAGGTATCACATGCTTTGTAAAATTAAAAACACCCTTTAAATTTATTGAAATAACATTATCCCAATCTTCCTCTCTCATTCTTAAAAGAAGACTATCTCTGGTTATCCCGGCATTATTTACAAGATAATCGATTTTTCCGTTTTTTTCAAAAACAGACTTTACAACTTTTTCCACTTCATTGAAATTTGAAACATCGCAGGAATAAACAGAGTGTATTTCAGAATCATGAAGCTCATTCTTCAGCTCCACCAGTTTCTCCTCATTTCTTGCAACCAGAGCTAAAATCATCCCCTCTTCCGCAAGGGTTGATGCTATCCTCTTGCCAATGCCTCTTGAAGCTCCCGTAACAATAGCTATCTTTCTATCCTCCAATGTTTACCTCCTTTATTCTCTGAGAAATCTTTTGATAAACCTCTTTTTCTATCATCTTCTTTGTTGTCAAAAGTCCATTTTTAATAGCCTTAACTCTTGACCTTCCGTGTCCTATTACGACAACCCCTTTTACTCCCAAAAGGATTGCTCCTCCGTATTCAGAATAATCCAGCTTTTTCTTTAGCTTCCTTAAACCACTCCACAGAAGAAGTAAGCCAAGTTTATGTAAAATATTTCTTGTTAAGGTATTCTTAAAATGCCCGTAAAGATTTTCTGCCATTCCTTCGGCAACTTTCAGAGCCACATTTCCGGTAAAACCATCGGTTACTATAATATCAACTTTACCCTGATGGATAACATGCCCCTCAATATTCCCCTTAAAATTCAAATTTGAATTTGACAAAAGTTTATAAGCTTTCTTTGTTAATTTATTTCCTTTTAAAGTCTCTTCTCCTATAGACATCAAACCTATGGAGGGATTTTTCTTTCCAAGAATCTCCTCTGTAAATATTGTTGCCATCACAGCAAATTGAAAAAGGTGTTCAGGTTTGCAATCCGCATTTGCCCCAACATCCAGAATCACGGATTCCCCTTTTTGAGTGGGAAAAATCACAGCCAGCGCCGGTCTTTTTATTCCCTCAAGAGGTTCAAGGATAAACTTTGCATTGACCATTACCGCTCCCGTGTTCCCTGCAGAGAACATCCCTTCAGCATCCCCGTTCTTGACAAGCTCCAAAGCCACTTTAATACTTGATTTTTTCTTACCTCTTAAATAACTTATAATAGTATCTTTCATAGTAACAACTTCCGGAGCATCCACTATTTCAATTTTATCATAATGCCTAAAGCCCACCTTATCAAGACAGTCTTTTACCTCTTTTTCCTGTCCTACGAGATAAAGCTTAATCTCTTCATCATCAAGGGTACTTTTAGCTCCTTTTAACACCTCACAAGGAGCATAGTCCCCACCCATCACATCAAGAGCGATAGATTTCATATTTTATTCTTGGTTACCCTGTATAACCTGTCTTCCTTTATAATATCCGCATTCAGGGCAAGCTCTGTGTGGCATCATAGGACTACCACATTTAGGACAGAGAGTAAGACTCTTAACTTCCAAACCATGATGAGATCTTCTTTTTCTTTTCCTTGATTTTGATGTTTTTCTCTTTGGTACAGCCATTTTTATTTACCTCTCATATTTTCTATTATTAGATTTATTCTCGGATCACTTTTTTTTAGTTCGCAACCGCAGGGACCTTCATTCAGGTCTTTGCCACAAACAGGGCATAATCCTTTGCAATCCTCTGAACAGAGAGGTTTGAAAGGGATGGATAAATTTATCTGATCTATTATAATCCTATCGATATCAATGATCCCTTCTTTGTAATAAAGTGTATTTAAATCCTCTTCCTTAAGCTCAATTTCCTCTTCAAAAATTACCTCCTCTTCAGGATAAAACACAAGATCAAAAGAAGAATCCACTTTTTCGCCATAGAGTGACAAACACCTTGTACACTCAAGCTCTATTGTTGTTTTCACATTGCCTTTGACCACAATTTTATCTCCACTTCTTATAATTCTTACCTCGGCTGACACAGGATCCAAAAAACTGCTCTTTTCCACAAGATCTTTAGGGTCAACATCAAAAATTTCATTGATGTCTAAACCATCCCGTGGAATATCCTCAACAAATATTACCATATTTTCTCCTTTTTTTAAGGTTGAATTATACACCAATGAGCCCAATTGTCAAGTATTTTGAACTTCCTCAAAAGCCACAAACAGGATCTTTTCCTATGTAATTTTTTAAATTAAAAGAAATTTGCCAATGATTTAATACAATTAATTTTCATGCTTAGATAAAGGCTTGAATCTCAATGTTCAAGGTTACTAAGTTGTTAACCTTGTCCGTCCAAAAACAAAATACAAATATTCCCCGGGGCAACCCTCTGCCCGGCACCAATTTTTTGATTTAATTTTTCATGGATAATTTTTCTTACTACATTCCTTTCGATTGAAAATTATAGTATTCATTAAGGGGAGTTGGTAATGCCCTTCATCCATTGCACTGTTTCCGGGGTTTACCCCTACGGTTACTTGTATTTGATTGTCATCTTCCTTGAAAAAACTTTATATGATAGAATTAGAAAATTGGAGATAACATGAAACCAAAATTTCAAATATTTGTTCCTCCTCAGGGATATGTTGCCCAAAGATGGGAAGAGGGAAGTTCCATGCCACCTTTAGGAATACTCTTCCTGGCAGCGGTTTTAGAAAGAGAGGGATATGATGTTGAAGTTGTTCCGGCAGATATTTTAAGACTTAGCTGGAATGAAATAGCTGAAAAAATTGATGATTTTAAGCCTGATATTGTCGGAATTACAACAACCACGGAAAACAGATTTGAAAGCTTTAAGTTAGCAAGAATAGCAAAAGAGACAAACCCAAAAATAATAACCCTATTGGGTGGTCCCCATATTTCCATGGCAAGAGAGGATACGATAAAACATAGAAAAGAGGTTGATATTGTATCAATAGGGGAGGGAGAAAACACTATCATAGAGCTTGCAAAAGCTCTTGAAACAGGAGATTCCATTGAAAAAGTAAAAGGGTTAATTTTCAGAGACAAAGAAGATGAAATTATCTTCACAGGGGAAAGGCCTAAAATAGATGACCTTGACACACTCCCACTTCCCGCAAGACACTTAATCCCCATGAAAAAATACAATTTTTATATGGAAACAAGGGATGGAAGAAAGAGAAAAGCCCAGAACATTATGACCTCAAGAGGATGTCCTTTCAACTGCTATTTTTGTGCCACCCCGATTAATTGGGGGAGAAGGGTAAGAGGTCACTCTGTCGAAAGAGTGATCGAAGAGATTGAATTTTTAATTGAAAATTATGGGGCGGAGTTCATCTGGTTCTATGATGATACTTTAAACTATAATCCGAAAAGGCTTAATAAATTAATGGATATAATCATAGAAAGGCAATATGATATAAAATTCGCCAATGAATTCAGAATAGATGCTATTGACAAACCTCTTCTTGAAAAGATGAAAAGAGCAGGGCTTGAAATCGGATACTTCGGGATAGAAGCCGGTGCATCACGGGTCAGAAGGAATGTTGTTAAAAAAAATTTCGAGATAGAGAAAGCCTACCAATTCTTGGAATGGTCAAAAGAGCTTGATTTTATTCCCGGACCATTTTTTATTTTTTCCCATCATACGGAAACATGGGAGGAAGCAAAGGAAACTATAGATATAATCGGTAAGGTAAAGGATATAAATCCGAACGCTGATATTTCCGTTGCCATTTTGCATATATATCCGGGAACACCTCTTGAATTTATAGCAAAAGAGGAAGGAATATTGCCGAAGGATTTTTCATGGTCTAAAGAGGAAGATATGAAAAGGGTTGAAACATTGCCGGCAGCTCAGGGAGATGTTCCCCTATTTAAAGATAAATTATCATGGTGGCAGATTGCAGATCTTGTTTTCAGATGGTCTTCGGTAAGTAAAAAAAGTGTTTCAAAATCAAAGATAATCAAAGCCTTAAAGAGCATACGGGGGCTAAAGGATATATGGGTTTATACAATATTCTTTTTAACCTTAATGAAGTATAAGATAATAAATCTTTTTAAAAAGAAAGATTAGGTTTCAGAAAAAATTATTATAAAAGGGTATTTTCTTAAATCTCAGTACTGTCCGGGAAATTTCAGGTAGCGAAGAGTTAGTGAGAGCTTTGAGCGTTGAGCATTGAGCCATGACCTGTTCACTAAGAAAATTGTTAGTTTCTTGTAATTAACAATTTTCTTTATTTAATTTCTTTTAATAAAAGAAATTTACTGATAGCTTAATACAATAAACATTCAAAATTGGCTCAACGCTTGATGCTCAATGCTCAAGGCTATTAAGACCTTCAGAATTTAGCTCAGAGCTCAATGCTCATGGCTATCTTGATATCCCATAGGACACCTTCTGTGTTGATTTTTTTGAAAATACTTATATATCATACATCTTCACGCGGAAGTGTCCCAATCCTCTGTTTTTTTCCGGACACTACTGACTTAAATTAATATTTTCTTCGGAAATATTTTTTTTTAAAACTTAAAATCCCCCAGAGATAATTTAAGATCAAAAAGATTTCCTTTGGAACCAATCCTTATAAGTTTTTTTAAAGGTTTTTTTGATAAAAACAGGATTTGAAAACTTTCTCCTCTGTTATAAACCATAAAAAACCCTTTCCATTGTGCAAAATTCTGAGATCTCTGCTCATATTATTCTGCTCAGATTATAAAAATAATTACTTTTATCCCGTTAAAGGCAAAGGAGAAGTGGATTGAGGATAGGGGAAATAACGAAGAAATTAGAAAAAAGGATAGAACAGAAAAGAAAAAGTGATTTAATTTTTAATCCTTCCATTCCTCTTCATCAAAATTTATAAAACTTGATTTCAAGATAGCAAACTTAATATTGTTTAAAAATTTTTTAAAATTAAGCCTTCCGGTAATTCTTCCTCTTATCAAGAAATATTTCCCCTTATTATTTTTAATCCATTGAAAATCACCGGAATATTTTTCTATTATTTTCTTATCATATATTTTTGAAAATTTCTCTTTATCTTTAATTTTAGCATAGGGAAACCAGAATTTTCTTAGAAAGAAGAAAAAGTTAGCCTTTTCTTTTTGGCAGGAGCCATCACAGGTGTCAATAAAATTAATAATCTCAGTATCCAATTTATATTTAAAATCTTCGGGAAGAAAAAAGGAAAATTTTCTTAAAGTTTTAGGAGATAGATCCCATAAAATTCCATAATCTGTTTTTGCCACTCTATTCCACAATCTAAATGGAGTCATTCCAAAGGTTAATTTTTTTAGTTCAAGATAAGCAAAAGGTGCATACTTTTCATGTCCCGGTCTTCTTCTTGCTTTAATTTTTAATCTCGAAATAATCGGATCCGTAAGACCCAATTTATCTATCACATAAACCTGAGGTCCGGCGTAGAACCCGAGAAATCCGATGTTTTTATAAGCAATCTTAATCTTTATTTTGGATTGGTCATACAAATAATGATATTTTTCACCTAAACTTTTCCACATAAAAATCAGATCCTCTTTGTAAAGCTGGTCGAGATCCGTTAAAACTCTGTTTTTATAATAAGCAAATCTTTCGTCGGATATTCCGCCATCATTATAGTATTTTCCTCTTTTTTGAACGGGAACAATGCTTAAAGATACAAAAAACAGTAAAATTGAAACCACCAACCCGAGAGCTTCTATTTTTTTGTTTTTCTCAAACAAAAAATCAAATATTCCTATTCCTGAGATTGAGATTAAAATATAGGCCGGTAGAAGAAACCTTCCATGCATAAAATCTCCTCCACCTCGTACTACAAAAAAACCATGCAGAAAACCTGAGAAAAAAATAAAAAATCTACTGTTAAAAGAATCTTTTTTATAATTTAGAATCAGCCCTGAAATTACAATAAGTACGACAAATAGAAAGAGGCTACCTTCGGAAAAATCTTTTAAATATAGCAAACCCTGAGAAAAATATGAACCAGCTCCGGTTTTAGTATAAAAAGGATTCGGGAAAATACTTGCATAATATCCCATTCTAAATATTTCATACCCACCCAGTAAAAAAATTTGAGGAAATAAAAAAAAGAAAAAATCTTTTATCATTATCTTTTTATTGAATACTTTATAAAAAAATATCAGAAAGCTAAGGATTAAAAAAATTCCGAAATCAGGCCTGTTTAAGACAAGAGCTGTAATAATAAGGCCAAATAAAAAAGGTTTTTCAAAAAGTTTTTCTTCGGAAATAAAATATGCGTACAAGGTTAAAAGCAAATAGGATAAAGATGTTTCAAGACCACTTGTTCCGAAATCCATGAAAGCACTCGTTCCGATTAAAATTGCTACAGTAAAGTAATGAGGCTGTTTTTCACTCTTAAATCTTATCCTGTAGAAAATCATATAAAGTGCCAACAAAGAAAAGATTAAGCCGGGGAAAATCACAGCTGCTTTATAAGTTAATCCCAATGATTTAAAAAAAGAAATGAAAAAAAACCATAGAGCATGGGTAAACCCCTCCACTCTTTCTCCGATGTTAAAAACAGGCCCATTTCCCGACAAAAAATTCTTAACAATTCTTAAAGTGATAAAGGCATCCTCCGAAATCCAGCTTCTTTTCACAATGAAATAAAAACCGTATAAAAGGAAAAATATAGAGAAAAATTTTCCCCATTCTTTTTCTTCAAACAAATTCTTAAAGGAGTAAAAGATAAGCATTAAAAGCACAAAGATAAAAAGAGACTGAAACAGAATCAAAACCATCGGAAAATAAAAACCAATCTTTTTAATCACGACTTTTTCAATCCTTATGTCCTCTCCACATGAAATACATGAAACCCTCGGCTCGATTTCTCTTTTTCTTTTCAGTTTGAAAATTATTTTAATAATTTTAGAGTCTTTGTCAGTTAACTCCTTTTTCACAAGAATTCTTTTCCCTCTTTGACAAGCAATATCAAAAATATATACTCCTTTAAATAAATCCTTAGTCATGTAGAAAGTAGCCTCATACTTACCAGCTGGTATTACTTTATAAACCCCATATGCAATATATCTTATTGTTTTCTTTTGAAAATTGTTCTTTTCTTTGCTTACACTCGAAGCAAAATTTGAAAAACTCCATTCTTTTTTCCCCGATGATATTTTTACAAAAAACAAACTTTTTATAAAAAAAATAAGGAGAAAAACTCCCAATACAATCAGAATATTCTTATTTTTCATTTTAGAATACTATTATATTTAAATAATAATATGTTTTCAACAAATCAAATATATAATGTAAAAGGTAATTGTTAGTTGTGAATCAATGATGAACAACAGAAAGTTTCGGAACCAGATAATTTTAAGCTATTTTTATCTGATAGTTTTTCATTATTTCAGAGAAAATCAGTACTGTCCGGGAAATTTCAGGTAGTGAAGAGTTAATAATATCAAAAGTATTAGGAGAAAAAATCCCGCTCCATGATAGCTTTGAGCCTTGAGCCATGAGCGTTGAGCTTTGAGCATTGAGCAGACTACAAAGGAAAGTTGTTAGTTTCTTGTAATTAACAATTTTCTTTATTTAATTTCTTTTAATAAAAGAAATTTACTGATAGCTTAATACAATTAACCTTCAAAATTGGCTCAACGCTTGATGCTCAATGCTATTAAGACCTTCAGAATTTAGCTCAATGCTCATGGCTATCAAGTGCTTTGAGCTCAATCGTGAATGGTGAATCGTAAATCGTTAATCGGAGCGGTCGGTGTTCAGTTTATTGCTGTTTGCTGTTGTTTGTAAATTCTTTTTTTATAAAATTTGTTTTAAAAGAAAATAACAGATTACAACTTATCAGAGACTTTCCTTAATGTTTTGCTCAATGCTCAATGCTTGATGCTCATGGCTATCTTGATATCCCATGGGACACCTCCTGTGTTGATTTCTTTGAAAATACTTATATATCATACTTCTTCACGCGGAGGTGTCCCAATCCTCTGTTTTTTTTCCGGACACTACTGAGAGAAAATCAAGAATATTGACAAGGTACAAAAAAAAAAATATTATTATATAATTAAGTGATAAAAAACAATGAAAAATGAGTTAGAGATATTAGGGAAATTGTTGGATTTTTCATCCGAATGGTTATACTGGATTAACAATAAAGGAGAAGTAGAGTATATTTCAAAAGGTGTGGAAGCAATAACAGGTTATTCCCCTGAAGAATTTTTAAAAGATAAGGAGCTTTTTTACAGAATCATCCATGAAAAAGATAAAAAAAAGGTTGAGGGGGAAAATTACCTTAAAAGCAAAAAAGAAAATACTTTTAATTTTAGAATTATAAGAAAAGACGGAGGAATCGCACACATACGACATCATTGCTCTCCTATCATAGACGAAAAAGGAGAAGTAACAGGAAGATTGGGTAAAAACATTGATATCACTGATATATATCAATCGGAAAAAAAAAGAAAAGAGGTAAAAAAAATATTTGAATCATTCTTTGACGAATTTCCTGAACCAGCTTGTATTATAGACAGAAATTATAAAATTGTTTCAGTAAATAAAAAGATTTTACTGATGACAAAAAAGAAAAGAGAAGATTTAACAGGGAAAAAATGTTATGAAATATATCAAAACAGAAATAGGCCATGTAAAGTTTGTATTCCCAGAGAAGCATTTAAAAAGAAAACTCCTGTAATAAAGGAAAAAAAGGTATCTTTTAAAAACGGTGAAACGAAATTCTTTGAGATATGGGGACTGCCTGTGGTGGAAGAGAAAAACGAAATTCCTTTTATAATCGGGGTTTTAAGGGATAAAACAGAAAAAAGGATTCTTGAGAAACAAAAAAGAGAAAAGGAAGAAAAATTGGAAAGAATTATAAAAACCATTCCGGATACTCTCTTTTACTTTGACAAAAAAGGATTTATCATAGATTACCAGGGAGCGGGAAGACCCTTTAGTTCTCTTTCAAGGGAAAGGTTTTTAAATAAAAATGTCAAAGAAATTCTCCCTCAACCCTTCGGACAAAAAGCTTACAAATTGGGAAGAAAAGCTATAAGGGAACAAAAACTTCAAACAGTTGAATTCCCCTTAATCATAGGGAAAAGAGAAAGGTTTTTTGAGGCAAGAATAATACCGGATAAAAAAACCAATGCACTGGCAATTGTAAGGGATATAACAAGAGAAAAAGAATTAGAAAAAGTTCTTCAAGAAACAAATATAATGTATGAAGAGATTTTAAAAAATTCACCAATAGGTATTATTAAAGCGGATAAAAAGGGAAATATTCTTTTTGCAAACAAAAGAAGTGCTGAAATATTTGGTTCTCCTTCGGTAGAACATACTATGAAAATCAATATTCTAAAATTTCATAGATTAAAGGAAGTCGGTCTTTCAGCAAAGTTTAAGGAAGCTATAGAAAAAGGAAAACAACAGCAATTTGAAAGCCTTTATACATCAAAATGGGGGAAAGAGGCATTCCTTAGAATTAAAATTTCTCCGCTTTTTGACAAAAAAAATAAAACAAACGGAGCTTTATTAGTAGTGGAAGATTTTACAATTGAATATATCCTTACAAAAAATCTTGAGTTCAGTGAAGAGAAATTAAAAGCAATTTTCCTAAACATAAAAGATGGTATCATGCTTGTAAATGAGTATTCAATTGTGGAAGAAGTAAACCCCGCAATAGAACAAATAACAGGATATAAAAGGAAAGAATTAATTGGAAAAGAATTGTATAAAATCTCATACAATCTTCTGCCAGGTAACAAAAGAAAAAAGATAACCCTAAAAAAGTATAAAACAGAGTTTGAAAGAAAAATGATAAAATTAAAAAAATATATGGACAAAAACAAATTTGCCAGATCAGAAGTTGAAATAGAAAAAAAAGATGGTTCAAAACGATATCTTGAGGAATCTTATTTTCCAATAGAGGTGGAAAATAAAAAGTTAATCGTAAGTATAAAAAGGGACATTACCTCTGAAAAAGAGATGATGATACAGCTTTTAAAAAGTAAAGAAAAATACAAAAAAGATTTTAAACTTTTCAGATTAATTGCAGATAATTCATCCGATTTTATCTGGGCAAAAGATAAAAATGGTAGATACATTTTTGTAAACAAAGCATATGCAAAAATTCTCTTTAACACTGGAGATGTGTTAGCTCCTCTGGGAAAAAGAGATAAGACAATCTGTAATAAAATAAAAAGGGAAAACAGAAAGAGTAATAATTGGAATACCCTATGTGATAAGACGGAAAAGTATGATAAAAAAGTTTTAGAAGAAAAAAGAGCTATTCAGTATGAGATAGAGGGTTTTTTAAGGGGTCAGTATTATGCTTTCAGTGTTTCAACAGCTCCTCTCTTCAATGAAAAGGGAGAAGTAATTGGACTCGTTGGTAGTGGAAGAGACATTACAAAGGAAAAAGAGCTTGAAAAGCAAAAAAAGGTGATAGAGGAAGAACATAAAAGGCTTGCTATGGTTATAGAACAGTCAACAGAAGCTGTTATGATTACTGATATAAATGGAAATCTCCTTTATGTCAACCCTGCTTTTGAAAAAAACACTGGATACAGTGCCAAAGAGGTAATAGGAAAAAATCCGAGGTTTTTAAAAAGCGGGGAACACTCTAAAAAGTTTTATGAAAAACTCTGGAATACAATACTTTCCGGGAAAACATGGAATGGTATCTTTAAAAATAGAAGAAAAGATGGTTCCATCTTTTATGAAAGTGCCATAATATTGCCTATTCACAATGAAAAGAGAGAAATCGAATTTTTTGCAGGTTTAAAGAAAGATATAACCCAGGAGAAAGTTTTAAGGGAACAATTATCTCAAGCACAAAAAATGGAAGCCATAGGTACCCTGACGGGAGGAATAGCCCATGATTTCAACAATATATTAACTGTTATAAATGGTTATGCTGATCTATTACTTAGAAAAAGTAAAGATGATAGTCCAAATTACAAAATTTACAAGGAAATTAGAGCTGCGGGGGAAAGATCTACAAAACTTATAAAGCAACTTCTCGCGTTCAGTAGAAAACAGATATACTCACCCGAAATAGTAAATATCAACACTCTTATCACAAACTTAAAGAAAATGTTATCAAGACTTATCAGTGAAGATATTTCAATAAAATTAAATTTGTCTCCAGAAATATCTCTTATTAAAGCAGACCCTGGTCAAATTGAGCAAATATTAATAAATCTTGTCGTAAATGCAAGAGATGCTATTCAGGAAAGTGGGAAAACAGAAAAAAAGATTATCATAAGTACAAAGGATGTACACATTGACAGAGATTTTGCACTACTTCACGGGGGGAAGAGAGAGGGGAAATTTGTAAAAATTTCAGTGAGTGATAATGGAATCGGAATGGACAAGGAAACAATAAAAAAAATATTTGACCCATTCTTTACAACAAAGGAGAAAGGAAAGGGTACCGGTCTCGGATTATCAACTGTTTATGGAATTATAAAACAAAACGATGGGTTTATCTATGTTTATAGTGAAAAAGGAAAGGGAACTGTTTTTAATATATACTGGCCTGTAGTGAAAGAGGAAAGCAAAAAAGATACAGAAAAAAATAAGGTTGAGGAAATTAAGGGTGGAAATGAGACAATTTTATTGATTGAAGATAACAGAGAGGTTTTAGAATTTTCAAAGACAGGACTTTCCGATTATGGTTATAATATCATCGGAATGGATGATCCACTCAAAGTTATTCCTTTTTTAAAAGAAGAAAAACCGGATATAAATCTTGTTATCTCGGATGTTGTTATGCCCGGAATTAACGGGAAAGAATTAATAAAAAAGATAAAAGAGCTTTATCCTGATATAAAGATAATTTTCACATCAGGATATACAGATGACGAAGTATTAAATATCAAGATAAAAGATAAAAGTGTAAACTTTATCAATAAACCTTATACAATAAGGGAATTGGCTTTCTTTGTAAGAAAGGTATTGGACAGTTAATAGTACTACCAGGGAAAATTTAATTTTCAAGAAAACAGATAATGGAAAATACCACCAGCATAATAAATAGAACATCAAGTCTTGAGAATTGAGTTGTTTTTGAAGATAAAAATTGTTGTTTTGCTATTTTTTAAATTAAAAATATTAAACTTATTAATAATATGTCATCAGTAATATTCCTTAACCTGAAGCTATATGCCTAATTTAAGGTTTAAAAGTCTATGATTGTTTGTATTTTTTTCATTAAAAAATAAAAAAGATATATAAAAGAACAAAATAATTGCTTTCAATTCATTAACAGTTCCAACTCACCTTTACAATTCACTATTCATCCATTTGTCTCCTTAGTATTTACTTGTTTGTTGGTTCCCTTATCCAATTTTTAAGGGGGAAACTTGACATTTTGATATAAAATTGCTAAATTGATTATGAGGAGGGAATTATGAAGAGTAAGAAAAGGGCTATCTTTACATTTATAGGGGGGTTCATAATGCCTCCCATTGTGTGGTTGTTTAGTTTATGGTTCCTTAGAATCGTAAATAGTAAAGAACTCATAAAAATTATCAAAAATCCGATTATATGGATTTATATATCAGTTTTTATAATGATTGCTATATCCCTTTTAGCGGTCTATTCAAAAAAATATGAAAAAACCCTGGATGAAAAGTTAAAAAACAGAATTCTTAAAAGATTTCCTATTGTTTTTTTGGTTGGAGAGTTAATTTACTGTGTACTTGGCCCTGTTGTTGTCTTATACGGCCATATATTTCTTGATAAAACAGAATTTATCCTTGGGTGGCTTCTTGGAATTCCCCTTATTCTCTTGTATTCAATTCCATTTTTTACTCTATTTTTGCACTATATAGAAAACTATTCCCTTGAAGAAAATAAAGAATTCAATGAAATTTCAATGAAATTGATCACAAAATTCCGTATTATTGTCATTATTAGTATGTTAGGTCTTGTTGTAATGTTCACCATAGCAGCCATAGCTTTGGTGTATAAAGTTTCAAATTTTCATACAATAATAAAAAGATTGATAATACTGGGAGTTCTAGATTTTATTTCTGCTTTGATTGCTGTCTATCCATTTATTAATAAAACAGTCAAAGGTATCAATAATACTATATCAACCATAGTTGAGATTGTTGAATCTTTTGAAAGAAAAGAGGGGAATTTAGAAAAGAGAGTTAAAATAACAACAAAGGACGAGGTGGGTCTCCTCGGGAGATGGTTTAATTATTTAATGGGAATTTTAAAAGATATAGTGGAAAATGTTAAAATGAATACAGAAAGCCTTGCCTCCGCTTCCATGGAATTATCATCTACCTCGGAAGAACTTGCCTCCACTTCTCAAGAGCAGGAAGCTCAGGCTTCAGCCGTTGCAACAGCAATGGAAGAGTTTACGGCAACAATAGAAGACAGTCAGAAGATGGTAGAAAAAGCAAAGGAGAATGTAGATGAAATGGATAAGGTAACAGAAGAAACTGTTGAAACCATTTCTGAAATAGCAGAGAGTGTAGGAGACATAGCCAATACCTTTGATGAACTTTCTTCAAAGATCAATGAGTTTGGAGCCTCAGCTCAGGGAATAGGAGAAATTTTAAGTGTAATCGTTGATATCGCAGATCAAACAAATCTTCTTGCCTTTAATGCGGCAATAGAGTCCGCAAGGGCGGGAGAGGCAGGGAAAGGTTTTGCTGTTGTTGCGGATGAAATAAGAAAACTATCTGAAAAAACATCAAAATCGATAAAAGAAATAGAAATGATAACAAGTAAGATTAAAGAAGGAGCTGAGGATGCTGTTGAAGCAGTTTCTCACTCCTCTCAAAAAGTTATAAATGGTAGGGAGATGGCATTACAGGGAAAGGAGATTTTAGAGAAAATAAAAGACAGAACAAAAAAAATCAGAGAGGTTACTCTCGTAATTTCAACTGCCACCAATGAACAAGCCGCAACTGTCAGGGAAGTAAATCTGAACATTCAATATATAGCTCAGGCGACAGCTCAGAATAGAATAGCTGTTTCTCAAATAGCCGAAACATCATCGGATCTGTCCAAACAAGCTGAAGCTTTAAAAGAATTAATAGAGATATTCAACTTTTAATCTAATTTTCCATAAAATTAAAAGAACGGAGAATAAGAAGGATAAGAAAATTGCAACATCCCTTAATTGACAAAATAGAATCTCTAACATAAAATAGAATGCTTTAGGAGGTAAATTGAAAATAGAAAAGTTCACTCTGTACAATGGTCTCGAAGTATTTTTCCTAAATAAAAAATACAGCCCCGGTGTAAGTATTCAAATCTGGGTCAAGGCTGGTTCAAGAAATGAAAGGCCGGGGATAACGGGCATATCTCATATGCTTGAACATATGATGTTTAAGGGTTCAAAAAAATATGGTCCTCAGCGGCATGCACAGATTATTCAGGCAAACGGAGGGGAATTAAATGCTTATACTTCAAATGATAAAACAGTTTATTATGATAATTTACCTCCTTCAAAACTCTTGCTCGGACTTGACCTTGAATCAGACCGCTTTTTAAGGTTAACTCTTGATGAGAAAGAGTTTCAAACGGAAAGACAGGTTGTTTATGAAGAGAGAAGAATGAGGACTGATAATTCACCATACGGTAAAGCAACTGAGATGCTTTTTGCCCTGACCTTTATTGCACATCCCTATCACTGGCCTGTAATTGGTTGGGAAAGTGATATAATCTCCTGGACAATTGAGGATTTAAAAAATTATTACAAAACATTTTATAGCCCGTCTAATACATTCATTCTTATATCGGGAAAGTTTGACACTGAAAAGGCAAAAATCTGGGTGGAAAAAAAGTTTGGCAAGTGGAAAAGAGTAATTTTGCCAGAAATAAGAATTCCCGAAGAGCCTGAACAGATTGGAGAAAGAATAACGGAGATAAAAATGGAAGTTGAACTTCCCTTTGTTTTTTCAGCTTATAGAGTACCTCCCTATAATTCAAAGGAAAGTATTGTTTTTGAAATTATTGAAAAGATCTTATCCGGAGGCGAGAGCTCAAGAATTTACAGAAAACTTGTCTATGAAAAACAGCTTGCTTTAAGTGCGGGAGGCGGACTTTACTCTTTCCTGGATTATGGTATGTTTTTCATCTATGGACTTTTAAATAAAAGAAAAGATTTTAATTCAATGAAAAAACTACTTTTTGAGGAAATAGAAGGTTTTTATCAAGATAAAATAACAGATGAAGAGTTTGAAAAAGCAAAGAATCAGCTCAAATCGGATTTGGTAAAAGCCACGGAGAAAAATTTCTCCCATGCTATGCTTGTGGGAGAAAGCTATTTTTATACAGGAGATCCGGAATATTATAAAAGAAAGAAGAAAATTTACGAAAAATTGGACATTAAGGAAATCAAAGAAACGGCTGAAAAATATTTAAGGGAAATAAAAAGAAATAGTGTGATAATTTTGCCAGAGGGTGCCAAATGAAGGAAACCAGGTTTGGGGAAATAGAATTTTTTAATGAGAATGGAGTAAAGGGTGCCATAGTAAAAAGGGATGATACGGATAGTGTAAACATAAGCCTTATGATTAAAAGAGGTTTTGATCTGAGCCCTGAAAATAAGGGCGGAGCTGTTGATATTTTTGCTTCTTTGCTCTCAAAGGGGACAAAAAGTTTTTCGGCAATGGATATTGCGGAAAGATTGGATTATTTGGGAGCTGATTTTACATATAAAATTGACAAAGATTCTGTGATTTTTAACTTCTGGATTCTAAAAGAATTTTTTCAAAAGATTTTCCCCCTTGTTGAGGAAATTTTTCTATATCCTGAATTCCCGGAAGATGAGCTTGAAAGAGAAAAGCTCAAAACACTCTCATCCCTTTATCAGATTGTGGATTCTCCCTCGGCTTTAGCCTCCTATGTTTTTACAAAAAATATTTATACCAATCATCCCTATGGCAATCTTGCAACACCTTTTTCAATAAATTCAATTACAGTTGAAGATATAAAGAGTATATATAGGAAATCATTTACAAAAGACATGATCTATCTTGTTATAGCCGGCAATATATCAGACAAAGCCATAAAACAAATTATCTCATTATTTAAGAATCTTCCCTCTTCATCTGAAACAAAAAAAATAGAAAAAGCTGAATACAGGGGGAATAAATTTATCTTTTTTGATAAAAAGGATTCCACACAATCCCAGATAAGATTGGGTTTCGAGGGGATAAGCAGAAGAATTAGAAATTATGAAGCAATAAATTTAATGAATTTTATTTTGGGAGGAGGAGGCTTTTCCTCAAGACTTCTTCTTAAAGTGAGAACAGAGGCTGGGTATACATATTCCATTTCCTCTTCGTTTGAATCTTTTAATGACGGGGGAAGTTTTGTAATCTCAAGCTTTTCAAAAAATGAAACAACAATTGAAACAGTTAAACTTTCCGAAAAAGTCTTAAAAGATTTCATAAAGAAAGGAGCAACCGAGAAAGAGTTAAAGGATGCGAAAGCCTATTTCATAGGTAATCTTATTTTGTCCATGGAAACACCTTCCGATATTGCCGGTAAACTTATGTATGCTGAAAGATACGGGCTTGGAGAGAACTTTCTTTTTAACAGCGAAGAAAGATATAAAAGGGTAAGTCTGGAGGAGGTAAACAGATTTTCAAAGAAACTTTTAAACAAAAAGGACAGATTGTTGGTTATAGTTGGGAATCTGAATTCAATGAAAATAAAGATAGATAAATTAGAGAATTACGGAGAACTCCTTGTTCTTGAAAATCCATTTGATTCAGAAAAATGATAGAGCTTGATATACCCGGCTTCGGCCATATAAAAATCAAATATTTTGTACTGGACTATAACGGAACTCTGGCAACAGACGGGAATCTAAAAAAAGAGATAATTCCTCTTTTAAAAAAGCTATCGGATAAGGTTGAAATTCACATAATAACCGCTGATACCTTCGGAAAAGCAAGAAAAGAATTAAAAGACATTGATTGTAAACTTAAGATTCTCCCTCAAGCCAATCAAATTGAAAAAAAAGCTGAATATATCCGGGAGTTAGGAAAAGAAAACTGTGTGGCTTTCGGAAACGGAAGAAACGATGGTCTGATGCTTAAAGAGGCAAAGATAGGGGTATCCTTAATCCAGGATGAGGGGGGAGCCACAGAAACAATTTTAAATTCTGATTTGATCTTCAAAGATATAAGGGATGCTTTAATGCTCTTTTCAGAGGAAAAGCGTTTGATAGCAAGTTTAAGATCTTAGATAAGGAACAAAAAAAGATTTTCCCCGTTATATTTTCACTGTTTAATTCATGAGGAGGTTTACATTATGATGAAAAAGATTTTTGTATTGGTCATAACTGTTTTTATACTTTTTACAAATCTAAAATCAGCGGATAGTATAATAAAAATACAAAAGACTGATACTCCCCCAAAGCTTGACGGGATTTTAGATGATCCTGCATGGGAAAAAGCCGCTAAATTTGATGCTTTCAAAACATTTAAGCCTGATTATGGAAAAGAACCTCATAAAAAAACCATTCTTTATGTAACCTATGATTCCCATAATCTATACTTTGCAATAAAGGCTTTTGATGATCCTTCCGAAATTAAAACTTCAATTACAAAAAGAGATCATATGTTTAATGATGATTGGGCAGCAATTATTGTTGATACCTTTAATAATGCCCAAGGTGCCTATGGTTTTATTCTCAATCCCTCAGGAATTCAGGGAGACGGAATGACGACAATAAACGGAGAATTCAATGAAACTCAGGATTTTGTATGGTATGGAGCAGGAAAGATAAACAAAGAGGGATACAGTCTTGAATATAAAATACCTCTTAAAAGCTTAAGATTCCCATCAGGGAAAAAGGTCATCATGAGAATTATGGCTATAAGAAATATAACGAGATTCTCTGAAAATAACTCTTTTCCTCCCATTTACCCTGATAAAGGAAGTATTCTTTCTCAAACTCTTCCCGTTGAGTTTGAAAATTTAAAATTCAAAAGAGTTTTCGAGCTTTTGCCGGATATTGTCCACAACAATAGTAAAAAGATCGAAAGAGGGAAGCTTGTTTCCTACAAAAAAAGCACAGAATTCGGGCTAACAACAAAATTGGGAATAACTTCTGATCTCACTCTTGATGCCACCTATAATCCTGATTTCAGTCAGGTGGAAGCGGATGCGGGACAGGTGGATATAAATTTAAGGTATGACCTTTTTTACCCTGAAAAGAGGCCCTTTTTTCAGGAAGGAAGCGAACTATTCAAGTTTGCTGGAAATACGGAGGAGGCTCCGCTCTGGGCAGTTGTACATACCCGAAGAATTATAAGCCCTATTTATGGAATTAAGCTCAGTGGTAAAGTAACACAAAAGGATACCCTTCTGGGACTATTTGCTAAGGATCAAATTTATGATGGGGACAAAGAGATAACTCCACTTTATTCCATTATAAGATATATGCACTCTTTAAATGAGGATTCATATATCGGAGGTTTTTTCACATCAAAGGATTATAATGGATATTTTAACAGAATCCTCGGAAGTGACGGGAGAATAAGAATAAACAAATCTTCCTTTGCGGAGTATCATTATTTTGGTTCTATCACCAGTGATGGGGAAGGAATTGTAAAAAACACAGGACATGCTCTTGGAGTTCACTATCAATTTTTAAATAGAAAATACATCCTTGATACTGGTATTCAGGATATTTCCGATGCCTTTCAAATTGATACAGGTTTCATTACAAGAACGGGAATAATTAGATTTGCACTTTTTGGTATGTATCAGCTCTATCCAAAATCAAAAACATTAAAAAAAATAGATACTCTTTACTGGAGTTTTCATATATATGATAAAGTGTATAAAACATTTGAAACTTTTAATCTCTTTGCACTAAGATTTCATCTTCCTTTAAACTCAGAGTTCAGAATAGACGGAATGTTAGGAAATGAAGTGTTTAAAGGTGAAAAGTTCGATAAATCAGGTTTTGATGTGAGAATAAACTCCCAGATAACAAAAAGACTGTTTTTTTCCCTATCTTTGAGAAGAAGCGGAAAGATATTTTATAATCCGGAATCTCCGTATCAGGGATATGGAAACACAGCTTTTCTTTACATTCAATTTCAACCCCATGATAAATTGGAATCAATTTTTACTATCATCTATTCGGATTTTCATAAAAAATCCACAAAAGAGAAGATATATGATTACAGTATTCTAAGGAATAAAACCACTTTACAGATAAATAAATATCTTTTTTTCAGAGGAATAGTGGAATACAATAATTATTGGAAGAAACTGACTGTTGATGCATTGGCCTCCTTTACCTATATCCCGGGCACAGTTGTTTATATTGGATATGGCTCTGTTTTCAATAAAATCAAATGGGATTATGATGTATATGTGCCAAGCGATAATTTTTTGGAAACAAAGAGAGGATTCTTTTTCAAGGTTTCTTATCTTTACAGATATTAGAAAAAAGCTCAATAGAGTTTTGCTTTACAAAAGAGTAGTCTTTTGAAATAAAAAGCTCATTCTTTCTCTGCTTTGGTATTCCTTTGCCTTTGCTAAAATACCTCAAAAAAGCTTTTAATCTCGGAAGCCACTTTTCCTCAGGATAAAAACCTTCCATATATTTAATAAACCTATTGAGAATAATATCATCCCTTTCTCTTTTTCCTGTTTCAATTTCTTTGAAAAATGAGGGGTTTATTACTATCCCCCGTCCGACCATTATGCCATCAACAAATTTAAGCCTCTCTTTTGTGGTTTTCGCATCAAGTAAATCCCCATTCCCTATCAATGGAATTTTTAGCTTTTCTTTCAAAGGTTTTGCAAATTCCCATCTTGCAGGCTTTGAATATCCATCTTTTTTAGTTCTAAAGTGCACAATAACAGCATCCGCCCCTTCCCCTTCCACAATCTTTGCTATTTCAAAAACATTCACACCATTAAACCCTAATCTTATCTTAACCGTAAAAGCTCTGTCAGTTGAATTTCTTATAGCTCTTACTATATCCCTAAATTTGCTTAAATCTTTCAGAAGGTATGCTCCTGCCCCTTTGTTCACAACTTTTTTTACGGGACACCCCGCATTTAAGTCAATTCCGTCAAAATCCGTTTCATTATTTATATAGCGAACAGCCTCCTTAAATGTTTCGGGATGACTTCCGAAAAGCTGAACAAATTTCGGTGTATCTGATTTAAAGCTTTTTATCATTAACAGAGTCCGAGGGTTCTTTCTTACCAATCCTTCAACGGATATCATTTCGGTGAAAAGAGCTCCCGTACAACCCATACTATCAAGTAGCATCCTAAAAGGAAGATCTGTCAGTCCTGCAAGAGGAGACGGGAAATAGGGATGTTTTATATTGATCTCCCCTATCTTTAACTTTGATTTCACTTTAAAAAAATATTTTGTTTAACTTTCTGAAACCTTTTCCCAAAAAGAGAGAAACCAGAAAAACGATCAGAATGCCTGAAATTGTCACACTTCTGAAGAATAATAAAAATAAGAAAGAAAATATTACAAAAAATATTAATATATAGTTAACTCCAACTTTTTTCTCCTGAGAATAAAAAAAGAATGTATAAAGAGAAAAACATAATGGAAAAAAGTCTTTTAACCCATAATTAAAGTTTATGAAATTATTAACTTTAAAAATTAATAAATATAAAATAGCCGAAAATACAATAAAAAGTCCGAAAATAGATGGCCTTTTCTTTCCATATATAAAACCTAAAATAAAAAAGAAGACAGCAATTAATGTATATTTATTTATCAGTAATCCTGTAATTGCTTTAAGATACGGTATTTTGGAAAGAAAATCTCCGATAGCTTTCGTGGTTTTTATCTCATTATTTATATTTATGTAATTGTTCGGAAAGAAAAACAGAAAACCAAGATATACAATATATATGGCAAGCAACAATAGAAGAGCTGCTGTTTTTTTCTTCATAGGTCAAAATAGTATGAAAATTCTGCAGGATTCGGATAAAGGCTTAGCTGCCTGAACTCCATTTCTCTCTCCTTTACGAACTTTTCTATGAGTGCTTCATCAAAAACATTCTCTTTTAACAAATAGGAAGAATCTTTTTTCAAATTTGACAGAACTTTAAATGGGTCTGTTTCAATCTCTTTAAACTTTCTTCTGTTTTTTTTATCCGCCGGACCATATCCCCTTTTCACAGGATCAATTTTATTCAAAATCCCGTCAACTCCAGCCATAAGCATTGCCGAAAGGGCAAGGTATGGATTTGCCGTTGCATCGGAAGTTCTGAATTCTATTCTTGTTTCCAGAGGATTGTTTACATAACCGGGTATTCTAATGGCAGAGTTTCTGTTTCCAACTCCGAAATTTATTCCCGTGGGAGCTTCAAAACCGGGCACAAGTCTTTTGTATGAGTTGGTGGAAGGATTTGTAATAGCTATTAAAGAATTAATGTGAGATAAAATTCCGCCTATGTAAAAATGCGCTGTTTCATTAAGGTTTCCATATCCACCCTCTCCATAAAAAGCATTTTTATCATCTTTCATCAAAAACTGATGTACATGCCAGCCATTACCTGCCTGTCCCTTTAGAGGTTTTGGCATAAATGTCACACTGAGTTCATTTTTAGCCGCAAGGTTTTTTATTATATATTTTACCAGAATAGCATCATCAGCTGTCTTTAAAAGAGTTTCAAACTTTGTTTCAATCTCCTGCTGCCCCCAAATTCCCACTTCATGATGATGATATTTTACGCTAATTCCCAGACTTTCCATTAAAGAAACAGCATCATCTCTGAACCAATAATATAAATCTTGAGGAGATGCTATGTGGTATGATTTGAACACAGATTCTTCCGGTGAATCTATCTCTATATATGAATTTCCATCTTCTATGCTAAATTCCGCTCTTTCAAAGATAAAAAATTCATACTCAGGCCCCCAGAGAGAATAATCAGCAATTTCATATTTTTTCAAAATCTTTTCCGCCTTTTCAGCCATGTATCTCGGGTCCCCTTCATACCTTGTTCTCTTTTTGTCAGCATAGTGGACAGTGGTAAAAAAATTAAGAGTTTTAGTCTCCCTGAAAGGGTCAACAAAATATTTGTTTAGATCAGGTATAAGTACCATATCGCTATTTTCAGTCGGAGCAAACCCATATGACGATGCATCAAATCCGACCCCATTGTCCACAAGATCATTATTAAACATTTTTTGGGGAAGAGTTAAAATATGTATCCTTCCTCTTATATCCACAGATAAAAGTGCTATGCTTTCTATTCCTTCTTTTTTAATAAATGATTTAATCTCCTCAACTTTACTCATATTCCATTACCTCCTCTTCCGAATTTAAAACCCTCAGCGCTCCTTCATTCAAAGCTTGAAGTTCATCCTCTCCCGGATAAATTTTTATGTTTTTAGAAATAAAAGAGGTTCTCTCTTTTAATAAATCCGTAAAGTATTTTTCATAAGCCATTCCCCCCGTGAAAATTATCGCATCCACGTCTCCTCTTAAAACAGTAGCCATAGCCCCTATCTCTTTTGCTATCTGATATGCCATCGCATCAACAACCTCTTTTGCCTCACTGTTTCCTGAATTGACCATGTCCATAACCTTAGAAAAGTCCTTTGTCCCGAGATATGAATAAATTCCTCCTTTTTTAAATAGCATGGTAATAACATCCTTTAAATCATACTTTCCGCTGAAACAGAGTTTTGCAAGCTTTACACAGGGTACTGTTCCTGCTCTTTCGGGGGAAAAAGCCCCCTCTTCCATTGAATTTGTAACATCTATCATTTGGCCATCTATGTGAGCTGAAACCGAAATTCCGCTTCCGAGATGTGCAACTATTAATTTTAGATCATTGTAGTTTTTCCCAATCTCTTTAGAATACCTTTTTGCAACTGCTTTGGTATTCAGTGCATGTGAAAGAGATTCCCTTTCCAATCCCTTTAATCCCGAATAATAAGCCAATTCACCGTATTCATCCACGGAAACAGGGTCAACAATAAAGGCGGGTATATTAAGCTCAGAAGCTATTTCATAGGCAATCAAACCTCCTAAATTTGAAGCATGCTCTCCCCTTTTGGCTTCCGTAAGATCCCTTAACATCTTTTCATTAACCCTGTATGTGCCGCTTTTTAGAGGTTTTAACAGTCCTCCCCTTCCAACAACAGAGGAAAGTTTTTTTATATCAAATCCATTTTCCTTAACAAAGGATAAGA
Organism: Candidatus Aminicenantota bacterium; assembly: GCA_027031485.1. Classification (GTDB taxonomy): domain Bacteria; phylum Acidobacteriota; class Aminicenantia; order JAMOAD01; family JAMOAD01; genus JALXDT01. The sequence continues at coordinate 30,975 of JALVQI010000072.1, forward strand.
TAACTTTTTTCCTGAAATCCTTTTGAGATGCTATTGAGTCAAAAACGGAAAGCTCCTCTTCACTATGTCTTAATGTTTCCTTAAATAAAAGTTTTTCATCTTCAAAGATAGCAGTTTTCGTGGATGTTGAACCCGGATTTATCACAAGATTGTAAAATGCCATCTTCCTACCTCCTGAGAAATTCTATTATATTATAGATAATAATATTTAACAAGCTTTAAGCCAATCATCCTTGTGTTGAACACTGAGTTTTTTAAAAAAGCTGAGTGTTTCTGCTGTTGTAGGTTTTTTCATGAATTAACTGAGAAAAAGACTAAAAACATATCGCTAATAACATCCCCGATAAAAAACTCGGTATTCAAATCTCAGGGCTATTAATAGTTAGACATCAAAACCAAAGATTAGGGGAATTTTTTCAGATTTAATGATAATTTCAATTTTAGCACGGTTACCTTGAAATTTGTATCATTTTTTGATAGGATTTTAAATGAAAAGCGTTATGAATTTTTATTCTTTTCTTTATGCTAATTTTATAAAAATTAATAAACAAAATACTTTTTAGGAGGCATAATGTTAGAGTTAAGATTACATGGAAGAGGAGGACAAGGTTCTGTCGTAGCTTCCAAAATTCTTGCTGATGCAGTCATGAAAGGTGGTAAATATGTCCAGGCTTTTCCCGAATTCGGAGTTGAAAGAAGAGGTGCTCCCGTTGTCGCCTTTGTTAGAATAGACGACAAACCAATTCTTCTTAAAAGTAAAATTTATACACCGGATCATCTTATTGTATTAGATCCCACCCTTATTGAAGCAATTAATATTACAGAAGGTTTGAAGGAAAATGGTATTATTCTTATCAATTCCGAACAACATCCGTCCGAATTCAAATTTGACGGAAAATTCAAAGTGATGACTGTTGATGCGAAAAGGATTGCAATCAAGTACAGACTTGGTTCCAAAGCTTCACCTATTGTTAACACAGCTATCCTTGGTGCTGTAATTAAAGCAATCCCTGTAACCACTATGGATTATCTTGTAGAAGCTATAAAAGATGGTGTTCCTGTAAAGATAGAGGAAAATATAGCTGCTGCAAGAGAAGCTTATGATAGTTTAATAAAAGGAGAGTAACAATGTTTAAACCGGGAAAAAAGATTGAGTTTAAATCAGCAAAAGAAATTCCCTTGACACCTATGTCTCTGGGGGATATGACTCATAATTACACAGGATCATGGAGAAATTTAAGGCCTGAGATAGATTATGACAGATGTATAGATTGTATGATTTGCTGGAAATTCTGTCCGGAGCCTGCAATTTTTATTGAGAATGATAGGCCTAAAATCGATTATTATTTCTGTAAAGGATGCGGTATCTGTGTTCAAGAGTGTCCTGTAAAATGTATTGCTTTTGAGGAGGAAGGGAAATGAAAAAAGTTTTAATGGGTAATCATGCGATATCGTACGGAGCAACATTATCAAGAGTCCAGGTAATAGCAGCCTACCCCATAACTCCACAAACACAGGTTGTTGAGCTTTTGTCCGAAATAGTGGCTAACGGAGAACTTGATGCGGAATTTATCAAAGTTGAATCCGAACATTCGGCTATGGCAGCATGTATAGGAGCTTCTGCAGCCGGAGCAAGAGCTTTTACCGCAACTTCATCTCAAGGTCTTCTTCTTATGCATGAGGTTCTTCACTGGGCATCAAGATCAAGACTTCCTATTGTCATGGCAAATATAAACAGAGCTATTTCACCCGGATGGACTATCTGGACCGACCAAAATGATTCCTTATCTCAAAGGGACACTGGCTGGATGCAAATATACACGGCAGATAACCAAGAGGTTCTCGATAGTATCATTATTGGTTATAAAATTGCGGAAAAAGTATCTCTTCCTCTTATGATCGTTTTGGATGCTTTTGTTTTGTCGCATACTTATGAACCTGTTGATATCCCCGAGCAGGAAAGAATTGATAAATTTTTACCTCCTTACAAACCCAAAATAAAATTGGATCCTGAAGATCCACATGCTTTTGGCGGACTTACGGCTCCAAATATTTACATGGAATTTCAATACAATCATCAACAGGCGATGATGGAAGCAAAGAAAATTATAAATGAATTCGGTAAAGAATATGGAGATATCACAGGAAGATATTATCAAAATCTTTTACCTTATAAGGTTGATGATGCTGAGTATGTGCTAATAACAACAGGAACAATTTCAAAAACCACAAATATTGTAGTTGACAAATTAAGAGAGAGGGGAATAAAAATAGGAAATTTAAGAATAAGAACATTAAGACCCTTTCCTTCAGAGGAAATTTATGAACAGTTAAAAGGAAAGAAAAAAGTCTTTGTAATTGACAGAAATATTTCTTTCGGAAATACAGGTATTTTCTTTCAGGAAGTAAAGGCATCTCTTTATAATACGGATATAAGAATCCCGATATTCGGCTTTGTTACCGGCCTGGGAGGAAGAGATGTTACTCCTGAACTAATTGAAGAAATAGCGAATATTGGAATTAAAAATGAAAAACCGGAGGAAGAAGTTATCTGGATGGGGGTGAAAAAATGACAGAAAAAAAGAAAAGAAGAATAAATTTATCAATCCCGGCGGAAGAGATAATGAGGCCGGGGAATCTTGCATGTCAAGGATGCGGAGCCTCCCTTGCCATGAGATACGCACTAAAAGCTCTGGGAAGAAATGTTATCTTTGATATACCAGCTTGCTGCTGGAGCGTTATAGACGGACCCTTTCCTTACTCCTCCATAGGAGTACCTCTACTCCATATGGCTTTTGAAACTGCCGCCTCCACAGCTTCGGGAATCAGAGCAGCAACAAAAGTTTTGGGAAAGGAAGATACAAAAGTAGTTGCATGGGCAGGAGACGGAGGAACCTTTGATATTGGTTTCCAGGCATTGTCCGGAGCTGCGGAAAGAAATGAAGATATAATCTATGTTTGTTATGATAATGAAGCTTACATGAACACCGGAATCCAGAGAAGCGGAGCAACTCCCTACGGAGCATGGACAACAACAACTCCCGTTAAACACTATAAAAAACTTCCCAAAAAGGATATAATAGAAATCATGGCAGCGCACAGAATTCCCTATGTGGCAAATGTGAATATTGCATACCCGGAAGATTTTATAAGAAAGTTTAAAAAGGCGGCTTCAATAAAGGGAACAAAATTCATTCATGTTTTCTCCCCCTGTCCCCCGGGCTGGAAGATGAAACCCGATGACACAATAAGGGTCGCAAAACTTGCTGTTCAAACGAGAGTTTTTCCATTGATTGAAATTGAGCATGGAATTAAATATACCTTAAATGTAAAAGTGAACAAACCAAAACCTGTTTTTGAATACTTAAAATTACAGGGAAGATTTAAACATCTTACGGAGAATGAAGTTCAAAGAATTCAGGAGGATGTTGATGCTTATTGGGATTATATTATGAAAAAAGTAGAGTTTTCAAAGGAGTATGCCGGATAATTTGTATTACTATGCAAAACTAACTGGAATTTTAGTTGTTGTTCTTATTGTTGTTAAAGCTGTTTACTCTTTATTTCTTTCTATAAAGGTTTCAGAAACTTTAGAAAAATCATTTCTAAGTACTTTTTTTAATCAATTTTTCAGGAAATCAATTCTTCAATCAAAAGCAAAAAAACTACTTAAAAACAACAATTTCATTGAAGCAGGAAAAATATTTGAAGAAATAGGAGAATTTACACAGGCTATTACCTGTTACGAACAGGGCCAAAATTGGTATGATCTTGCAAAGCTTTATGAAGGTATGGGAATGAAAAGAAAGGCTGCTCTTTTCTACGAAAAAGGAGACTTTCTGAGAGACGCCGTAAGAGTTTACAAAGAAATCGGTGCTATGGCTGAAGCAGCAAAAATTTTGGAAAAAAATCAGGAGTTTGAGGAAGCCGCAGATTTATATTTTGAAGTTGGCGATTATGATTCAGCAATTAAAATTTTCCAGAATTTCGGATACTATAATTACATAGGAAAAGCATACGAAAAATTAGGAAAATTCAAAGAGGCTGCAGAAGCATATCTTAAGTGGTACAAACATATGAATGAAACCCGTTTTACATCAGTTGAAATAAATGAAGAAGTGCTTAAATATCTTCAAAAAGCAGCAGACCTTTTCATAAAGGCCGGAGATATTAATAGAGCCATAGAAATTTTAGAAGAGGAAGGAATATACGGGAAAGCTGCCAGAATCTGCGAAGAAAATGGTATGCTTGAAAAAGCCGCCGAACTCTATGAACTAAACCATGATTTTAAGGCTGCTGCAGACATTTATATGAAAGCAAATAACGAATTAAAAGCTAATTTAATGTATGCGGATTATTATTATGAAAAAGGAGAAAACCTGTTAGCGGCTAATTACTATTACAAAGCAGGGGATTACGGAAGAGCCGCGGAATTATATGAGTGGGAGAGGGAATACAAGAAAGCAGCGGAAGCGTTTAAAAAGAATGAAAACTATACCTCGGCTGCTGAAAATTATTTGAGAATAGGAGAAAAGAAAGAAGCAGCAAGGCTTTTTTCCTTAGGCGGAGAACACAATAAAGCGGGAACTTTTTATAGAGAAATCGGAGAGCTTAGCAAAGCAGGGGAAGAATTTCTTCTGGCAAAAAATTTTTTTAGCGCAGGTCTTGCATTTTATGATGCTGGAGATGCAAAAAAAGCAATTGAAGCTTTTCAAAAGGTTAATCCCAGCGATCCTAATTACGGGACAGCTATTTTGTATATAACAAAAATATTTTTGGCAAGCGGGAAATATGATTTAGTAATAAGCACCCTTGAAAAATTTTTAGGAGAAAAGAACATTACCCCTGACACCATTGATCATTTTTACACACTCGCAAAAGCATATCAGAGCTCAGGTTTATATGAAAAGGCAATAGAAATTTACAAATTAATCCAGGTAGTAAATTTCGATTATAAAGACACTAAAACCCTGTTGGAAGAAGCTTATAAATCTCTTTCGGAAAAAAAAGAGCTTGAAATTATGTCCGCCAGTAAAAGAGGCGAAGGAAGGTATAGAATTATCGATAAAATAGGTGAAGGAGGTATGGGGATTGTCTATAAGGCAGAGGATAATCTTTTAAAAAGAATTGTTGCCTTAAAAGTATTAAAAAAGAGTATATTCAGGAATGAAAAAAGTATAGATAGATTTTATTCTGAAGCGAGACTTTCAGCTAAAATGAACCATCCAAACATAATTACGGTTTATGATGTCGGAACAATAGATGGAGAACCTTTCATCTCCATGGAATTCGTAGAAGGGACAAATTTTATCAATTATTTAAAAAGGAAAAAAAGGTTAAGTTTTAAACAAACACTTTTTGTCGCCTTGAATTTATTTAGAGCTCTTGAGTATGCTCATAAAAAAGGAATTATTCATAGAGACATAAAACCACAAAACATAATGTTAACAAGGGATAAACAGATAAAAATAATGGATTTCGGATTAGCTGTTTTTATAAAAGAAAAAGGTAATGATGAAAATGTCATAGCAGGGACACCAACATATATGTCTCCTGAACAGATTAAAGGAGAAAATGTTGATAATAAAACTGATATATATTCAGCGGGAATTACTCTTTTTCATCTAATAGTAGGTTTTCCTCCTTTCAGAGGAGATAATGTTGCCAATCAACATCTTTTTGCAACCCCGCCTAAGGTAATAGAAATAAGAGAAGATGTTCCTGTTGAATTCTCGGATTTTATAGCAAAGTGTATAGAAAAGAGCAAAGATAAAAGATATCTCTCAGCTTCAGAGGCTCTTTTAGTCTTAAAAAAAATTCAGAGTAAGTACAGAGGAAAATAATTTTTTATTTTTTAAAAAATGGGAAAAGTTTTTTGGAAGGTTTTGTAAGCTTATTGTAAAAAGATTTTATTTTTTCATCATTTGGAAATTTCTGAATAGCTTTTTCAAGAAGAACTATTGCCCTACTTTTAAGCCCTTCCTCTTCATAAAGTTTTGCAAGGTAAAGGTAAGGTTCAGCATACCACTTGTTTAAAGAAATAGCTTTTAAAAAATTTTCTTCCGCTGCTTTTTTATAATGATCAATCTTTGATTGGCCCAAAGCAAGAACAAAGTATGCCTCATAATTATCTGTTTTAACATAGTTAATAACACTTTCTAAAAGAGAAACAGCTTGCTGATACGCCTTTTGTTTAAAAAGAAATTTTGCTCTCTGTATTGTCTGTTTGACTAATTTTTCATGATCTACTGCTTTATCCTCTTCTTCCTTAAGCTCAACTCTTAGTTGATTTGCATTGTTAATTGCATCAAAAACTGTTTCAACCTTTCTTTTTATTTCTTCCGAAATATTAGATGGAAGTTTATCGGGATGAAATTTTTTTACAAGTTCTAAATACTTTTTCTTTCTTTTTTCTGGAGCCTTGGGTAATATTTTTGAATATTCTTCACTTTCTGCTAAAAGATAAAGATCATTCAATTCTGATAAGAAATCCTCAGATACTAACTCTTCCTCTTTTTTTTCTTTTTTATCTCCTTGTTCTAATTTAACAAAACCAAAAATATAGAGTTTAAAAAGAATTCGTAAAGAATTTTCTCCATATTTTTTTATTATTTCTTCACTTTTTTTTGGGACATCTAAAAAGGATAGAAGTTCTCTTTCCTTTTTAGTTAAGAATAAATTAAATCTCTCATCTCCCTTCGTTTTAATAATCTCTCCCTGAAAAAGCTCATTTATTTCCTGATTAATTTCCCCAAACTCAATTGCTTCCAACAAGATTTCTATTAAAGGTACATTAATCAATGAATCAGGAGGAAGTTTTATTTTCTTTTTTATAAACTTATAATCCAAATTATCTTCATAAATTAATGCTAATGAGATCTTTTTTAATTGATACTTTAAAGCAGTAAGTAGCTGTGTTGGTGTTATAATACCTTCTTGAACCAACTTCCTTCCTAATTTTTCCCCTTTAGAGAGAGCATTATTTATATATTGATGCAAGTTTTTATAGCTTTCTTCATTAATTAAATTCAATGAGAATAAAATATTTCCCAGGTGTTCTTCTTCTGCGGTACTCTTTGAAAAAACTATTACCTCTTTTTCAATAAAAAGCTCTCTTTTAATTCCTTTCTTTTCTCCAATAAGAACTCCCGACAATTTTTTTTCCAAAATTTTTTTAATCAAATTTATTAACATTAAATTCATATCACCCTACCACCTTTATAGTATAATATGAAAAAAAGGAAAAAACAACCTATTTTTTTTCAACCCCGGAAGCCGGATGAATAAACTAATAAAGGGAAAATAGATAATTATCTGGAAATCTTTGCTCGAAAATTTCATTATGAATTGCATAAAAGCGTAAATTTCTCCTTTTCCGTAAATTTTGAGGTCTTTACCCTTTTTTAAAGCAAATTCCCTCCCTTTAAACCTTTTTCTTTCATCAAACTAACATTCATAAAATATATGCCAATCTATTAATTAACCTTAATAACCTCTTCAATAAACCACAATATCCATACTCCCGATTAAATTTTATTAAGAACATCTCTCGTGTTGTGTTACTGTATTTCTACCTTCTCAGCCTTGGGTATCTCAAAACTTCATTTTTCTCCGGACAGTACTGAAACAAACTATTTTTTCTTGATTTTTTCCTGTTTTTCATATATAAATATAGGGATTGCGGAGAGGTGCTGGAGTGGCTGAACAGGGTCGCCTGCTAAGCGATTGTCCCGGCAAAACCGGGACCGTGGGTTCGAATCCCACCCTCTCCGCCACCATAAAATAATGATACAGAAAAAAGAAAACTTAACTCCTGTAATGAAACAATATCTTGAAATCAAGGGGGAATACAAAGATTCTATCCTTCTTTACAGAATGGGAGACTTTTACGAGCTGTTTTTTGAAGATGCTGTGGAAGGAGCCAAGATTTTAAACATTGCTTTAACTTCAAGAGATAAAAATAAAGAAAATCCGATTCCTATGTGTGGTTTCCCCTATCATGCAGCAGAAACATATATTAAAAAATTGTTGGATGCTGGTAAGAGAGTTGCTGTCTGTGAACAGGTGGAAGATCCGAAGAAAGCAAAGAAAATAGTTAAAAGAGAAGTGGTTAAGGTTTTGACTCCGGGAACAGCTCTTGAATATGAGGATACAAAAGAAAATAACTTTATTGCGGGAATCTACATTGAAAATAAAGATTGGGGGCTTTTTTTTATTGATATCTCAACCGGAGAATCTTTTACAACCGAAGAAAAAAATGATTTTAATCTCAGCAGGCTAAAGGAAGAACTTGGTAAATTTTCCCCTTCGGAAATTGTTTTTCAGGAATCCAAAGAATCAGTTATTCATGAGATACTAAGTTCCTTTGAAAATAAAAGTGTTTTACTCAATGAAATAGAGGATTGGTATTTTACTCCTGAGGAAGGAACAAGAGTGATAAAAGAAAGTTTCGGAGTTAAAACTTTGGAAGGTTACGGAATAGAAAAGAGCATGCTTTCCCTTTCGGCTGCAGGCGGACTTTTCAGATATTTAAAAAAGGTAAGAAAAGGGAACTTACCGGAATTTAAGACAATAAGATCCTACAAAAAAAATGATTATATGGTGATAGATTCAATCTCTCTCAGAACTCTTGAAATTTTTAAAGAGATAAGATCTCAAAAGAAAGAAGGCTCTCTATTTTGGGTTCTTGATATGACAGAGACTTCAATGGGAAGCCGTACTCTTAAAAAATGGCTTCTTCAACCCCTTTTAAACATAGATTTAATTAAGGAGAGACAGGATTCTGTGGAAGAGCTTGTTAATAACCCTGTATTAAGAGGAGAGCTTAGAAAAAGGGTAAAAAATATTTTTGATTTGGATAGACTTTCTTCTAAAATATCCTCGGAGAATGCAAACCCGAAAGATATGATCTCACTTTTATATTCTGTTGAAAAACTCCCGGAAATTAAGCTATATTTAAAAGATAGTAAGTCAACTCTATTAAAAAAAATTTTAAATCAGATAGACACACTTGATGATATAAAAAAGCTTATAGAAAAAGCTATTATTGATAATCCTCCATACAATATTACCGAAGGTGGAATAATAAAAGACGGGTTTTCAAATGAGCTTGATGAGTTAAGAAAAGTCTCTTTTTCCGGAAAAGAGTATATTGCTTCCCTTGAAGAAAAGGAGAGAAAGAGAACAGGGATAAACACATTAAGAGTCGGATACAATAAAGTTTTCGGTTTCTATATTGAAATATCAAAAGCAGCTTTGAGAGGAAAAGATTTACCTCCTGATTTTATAAGAAAACAGACACTTGTAAATACAGAAAGGTATATCTCGGAAGAATTAAAAAAATATGAAGATATGGTAATGGAAGCTGAAGAAAAAATTAAGAAATTGGAATACGAATTGTTTGTTGATATAAGAAAACAGGTAAAAAAAGAGGTTAAAAGAATACTCAAAACATCCGAAGCTCTCGCTACACTTGATTCGCTGCTTTCCCTTGCTGAAGTGGCAATCAGAAATAATTACAAAAAACCTGTTGTTTATGAGGGAGAAACAATTGAGATTGTTCAGGGAAGGCATCCTGTTGTTGAAAAACTTAATCCAAATCCATTTGTTCCAAATGATACCTTCCTTAATACCACAACAGATCAGATTATAATTCTTACAGGACCGAACATGGGAGGAAAATCCACCTATCTGAGGCAGGTGGCTCTAATCACTCTTCTCGCCCAAATCGGTTCCTTTGTACCCGCAAGTTCAGCAAAAATCGGACTGACAGACAGAATTTTCACAAGAATCGGAGCATCCGATTACCTTGGTGGGGGGCAATCCACATTCATGGTTGAGATGGTGGAAACAGCCAATATTTTAAATAATTCCACGAACAAAAGTCTCATTCTTCTTGATGAAATAGGCAGAGGGACATCAACCTATGATGGAATGGCAATAGCCTGGTCTGTTATTGAATATCTCCACAGCAACGGGAAAATCAGACCGCGAACTCTTTTTGCAACTCATTATCATCAATTAACAACAATTGAAGAGTATCTAAAAAGGGTTAAAAATTATCATACTACCGTAAGAAAGAGCAAAAAAGGAATCATATTCCTTTACAAGGTTTACGAAGGACCCAGTGATGAAAGCTTCGGAATAGATGTCGCCAAACTTGCCGGCATACCCGATTCTGTCGTAAAGAGAGCAAAAGAGATTTTACTTTCAATAGAAAGAAGAGATGGGATAATTGAAAGAAAAAGGCTAAAAGAAAAACTTCGGGGAAAGACAATCTTTGATTTCGGAAAGAGAGAGTCAGAAAATGAAGATGTGAAAAAGTTTGAAAAAATCAAGGAAAAAATAAAGAAAATCAATATTAATGAAATATCTCCCCTCCAGGCTTTACTGTTTTTAAATGAGTTGAAAGAAGATATAGAGGATTAAAATGGCAGCGCTACGGGGATTCGAACCCCGGTTTGATGGCTGAGAACCACCCGTCCTAGGCCTGGCTAGACGATAGCGCCGCTTAAAGAGTGATATTATAAAATAAAAACAAAAAGTATTCAAGAACACCCCTTTCTCCCTAAAAATCAATAATTACTCATTATTTCGTAATGCTGGAGAACACCTTGTTCACAGTATGTTTGTTGTTAACTTTCAATGAATAATTGGCATTAATAATCTATGCTATAATAAACAGTCAAACAAAGATAGAATATACTCGTATAATAGAACGGCATTTAATTTCAGGAGGAGAGATGAGAAGAGTTATTAGAGTTGTATTGTTGATTTTAATGGTGAACAT
>JALVQI010000073.1 GCA_027031485.1 Candidatus Aminicenantota bacterium
CTATCAATTGTATTAGAATTTCTCTGTTTCTATCCCTCTCATCAAAATTAATGGCAATAATTTGTTGCCAGGTGCCAAGAAAAAGTTTTTTCTCTACAAAGGGGACAACCAAACTTGTCTTTTGTAAGGATGACCTCAGGTGGGAAAAACCATTGTAATCTCCCCATGTTTTTGTGTGATGATAAGGTTTATCCGATGGAGCGATTCTTTCCATCAACTCATCATAATCCTTTAAAAGGTTTGGCTCATATTCAATTGTTGTAATGGCTCCTGTAGACCCCATTATACTGATTATAGCTATCCCGTTTTTGATTTCACTTTTGTTTATAAAGGATGAAACTTCATTGGTTAAATCCGAGCTCCCGTTTTTTGCTTTGAGATGAATATTAAGAGTTTTCCATTTCACTTTCATAGTTATAATATAATTTTTATGTGAGGCATTGTCAACAAAAACTTTCATGGCAAGTGCCGCTATTGACTTTTTCTCGTTTATGTTTTATATTTAGAAACTAAAAGATAAAGAAGAGTAAAAGGAGAGAGAGATGAAAAAAGAAAAAGATGATTCATCCTTTACGATCATAATAATGCCAAAAGGAGTAACCGGGCAATATAAAACGATAGCATTTTCAAAAAGAATTCTTAAGATAATAGTTGGGGGAGTGACTCTCTTTTTTCTTATTTTTGCATTTATAATAATAGATTATTTAAATGTGAAATCCACAGCATTAATGGTTAGAAAATTGAAAGAAGAAAATAAAGCTCAGGCACAAAAAATAGTGATGCTTGAGGATACAATGAAAGAATTAAACCAGAAGCTTTCCAAGTTTGAAGAATATAAAAGAAAACTTAACATAATAGCAGGTCTGGAATCTCCCCTTGCATTGACAGAGGTAGGACAGGGGGATATTTCGACTTCACCTTCAAATCAGATAAGCCCTAATACAACTATCAAAAACAGTTCGATAAAGGATACAAAAAAGGAAGCTCTTTCTAAAACTACAATAGAAATTACAAAGATAAAAAATAAAGCTTCAAAGATTGAAGAGAATCTTGATTTTTTGTACAAATATTTTAAGGAACAACAAAAAATCTTAGCTTCCACCCCTTCAATATGGCCTACCAAAGGAATTTTAACTTCTGGTTTTAGCTGGAGAATTGATCCATTTACAGGGCTTCGGGAATTTCATCAGGGGTTGGATATTGCTACACAATTGGGAAATCCTGTTGTGGCAACGGCAGATGGAATAGTGATTGAATCTAACTCAAAAAAAGATTATGGGAATTATGTAATAATTCTACATAATTATGGATATAAGACAATATATGCTCACCTTAAAAAAAGGTTGGTAAAGGTGGGGCAAAAGGTTAAGAGAGGAGAGGTTATAGGATTGGTGGGAAGCACAGGTAAGTCCACAGCCCCTCACCTTCACTATGAGGTGAGAGTCCACAATAAACCTGTTAATCCTCTCAACTACATCCTTGAAAACGATTGGATTTTCAGGAAAAAATAATCCCATTGATCAAAGAGGATAAAATGGAGAAAAAAAGTTTACGGGAAGCGTATGCTCGAGCTTTGATTAGTTTAGGTGAAAAAGACGAAAGAGTGGTAGTTCTTGATGCAGACCTTTCAACATCTACAAAAACAGCAAAATTCGGTGAAAAGTTTCCTGATAGATTTTTTAATATTGGTATTTCAGAACAAAATATGATGGGAATTGCTTCGGGGCTTGCTTTAAGCGGAAAGATAGTTTTTGCATCTTCTTTTGCGGTTTTTGCTTCCGGAAGAGCATGGGACCA
>JALVQI010000074.1 GCA_027031485.1 Candidatus Aminicenantota bacterium
ATAATCTTATCGAAAGGAATAAGTTTATTATCATTAAAAAAGGAGTTTTTTAATTGATTATTTCACTTAACATTTTTCCCGTAAGAGAAAAGGTATTGTTTAATAAACCCGAAAGATCCCCCTGATAAATTAATTTTCCCCCTTTTTTCCCACCTTCCGGTCCAAGGTCTATAATATAATTAGAAGAGAGTATAAAAAAGGGATTATGCTCAACTGCAACAATTGTAGCTCCCATCTTTAAAAATTTTCTGAAAGTTTTTATTATTTTCTGAATATCCTTCGGATGAAGACCAACAGTGGGTTCATCTATAAGAAAAAGTGTGTTTTTTACCTTTTCATTTGAAAAGTATTTTGAAAGCTTTATTCTCTGACTTTCCCCACCGGAAAGAGTGGAAATCGGTTGCCCTAATTTCAAGTAGTCTATTCCCAGATCCTTTGTTATTTTAAGCCTTTCTTCCAAAACAGGAATCTCTATATTAAAAAACTCTTCAAGCTCAGCAAGTGTAAGCTCCATAACATTATATATGTTTTTCCCCTTGTAATTTATATCTAAAACCTCTTTTTTGAATCTTTTCCCATTACATTCATCACACAAAAGATTCATATCGGACAGAAATTGAAGTTCAACGGTGATAAAACCGCTTCCTTTACATTCGGGGCATTGTCCCTCTTTTCTGTTAAATGAAAAATGAGCTTTTTTAAACCCTTTTGTCTTTGCTTCCGGAAGTTCCGAGAAAAAGGTTCTTATAGGCTCCATTAACTTTAAATATGTTCCGACAGTTGCTCTTGTACTCTTTGAAGGTAATGAATCATCAATATAAATAACTTTCCTTATCTCTCCTTTTTTTATTTTTTTAAAATTAATTTCTTCTTTCTTTAATCCTTTGTAAAGAATTTCATATAAAAGTGTACTCTTTCCTGCTCCTGAAACCCCTGTTATACTTGTTAGATTTTTAAGAGCTATTTTAAAATCGATATTATTGATATTATACTTTTTTGCTCCCCAGACTTCTAAAAATTCCGGATTATCCCGAATATTTTTTTCATGTTTAACAGCCAAACCTTTTTTTATCTCTAAAAAAGTATCTGTCCTTTCATATTCATTAAAACTTCCCTGAAAAACTATATTTCCGCCTTTTTCTCCGGATCCGGGCCCAAGCTCAATAATTTCATCCGAAATTTTCATTGCATCCTCCGAATGCTCAATCATTAATAGAGAGTTTTTATTCTCCTTTAACTCTTTTATAATTTCCACAAGGTTTTTGAAATCATGAATATGAAGACCTCTTGAAACCTCCTCTATTATAATCATTGTATCAGAAAGTGTAGTTCCAAGAACCGTCGTAAGAGAAATTCTTTGAGCTTCGCCTCCGGAAAGTGTAAAAGTCTTTCTATTCAAAGTAAGGTATTCAAGGCCTACTTTTATAAGATAGTTTGCTCTCTCCCTTAATTCACTTATAACTGTTTTTATGACCTTATCCTCCTTCCATTTTTCAGCGATTTTCTCTATAAAATTTTTAAATTCCCCGATATCCATTTTTATAATATCCCCCAAATTCTTTCCTTCGATTTTATGGGAAAGTGCATTCTTGTTTAATCTGCTCCCTTTACAGACCGGACATTCGGTATACTTTCTGTATTTGCTTAAGAAAACCCTTACATGTGTTTTATATTTTTTTGTTTCCAGCCATTGGAAAAAACCTTTAACCCCATAGTACCCCTTTCCGCCCTCTATAATCAACTTTTTTTCATTATCTTTTAATTTCTTGAAAGGTTTATTCAACG
>JALVQI010000075.1 GCA_027031485.1 Candidatus Aminicenantota bacterium
TTCTGAAAAGAAGCTTTAAAACCTGAAAATGAGTCTGCTCGGGAAAACCACAGTTGGAAATTACAACAATTTTCGGGTACTTTTCATATCTCTTTTTGTGTCTTGTTTCTCCGTATTCATCCTTTTCGAAAAAGGGCTCCACAATGGGTATCAATCGGTCCATAAACAATTTCATTGTTGAGCTAACATTGTCAACATAAAGAGGTGTTGCCATAACAACAATATCAGAGCTTATGAATTTTTCAATAAGCTCATCCATATCATCTTTTATAATACATTTACCGGGTGTTTTTGACCAACAATCAAAGCAGGCTATACACCTTTTTATCTTTTTTTTACATAGAAAAACATTTTCGGTTTCCGCTCCCTCTTCTTTTGCACCTTCTAAAAATTTTTCAACTATAATGTTCGTATTACTTTTTTCCCCTTTGGGGCTACCGTTAAATGCAGTAATTTTCATTTTTAGTTCCTCTTTTGAAATTTTAACATAAAAAAATAAAATGTTATAATTATCCATGGAATATGAATTTGAAATCTGTAAAGGTTGCGGCTTATGTTGTAAAATAGATGGTTTTGTTTTTCTAAAGGATGGAGAAGCAGAAAAAATAGCTGAATTTCTGGGAATGGATGTTTATTCTTTTACTGAAGAGTATTGTATAATTGTAAATAGAAAAAGATTAGCTTTAAAAGATAAGTCTTCTTCAAATGAATGTATCTTTTTGGATGAAAACAATCTTTGCAAAATATATGATGTCAGACCGAAACAGTGTAAGGATTTTCCTTATCTCTGGACAAATGAAGAATTGCCGGAAGGATGTCTTTTGAAGAATAGGGTAGATTAAGTTATTGATTTAATTCTTTCCAAAAGTTTTTCCATAATTTCTGTGGCTTTCCCCTGAAGAAAAATATCTGTTATGGAGTCAGTGTAATTTGATTTCTCAACATTAACTTCAATTATTTTGGCTCCATTATACTTGGCTGTATAAGGGAGTTGGGAGGCTGGCAAAATTTCCCCTGTTGTTCCTATTACAAGAAAAACATCCGCTGATTTTGCTTCTCTCAAGGAAGCTTCATATGTTTCAGGTTTTATGGGCTCTGAAAAGAAAATAAAATCAGGTCTTAAAACCCCTCCGCACCCTTCACATTTCGGAGGTAGGTTTTCTATTATTTCTCTTTTAAATTCATAGGTTTTTCCGCATCTATTACAAATAAGGTTTCTTGAGTTTCCGTGAAATTCTATAACATTTTTACTGCCTGCAGCCTGATGAAGATTATCTATGTTCTGTGTAATGACAGATTTTATAATCCCCATACTTTCCAATTCCGCAAGAACATAATGTGCTTTATTGGGGTTTGCTTTTCCAAAAAAATCATAAAATATCTCTTTTATTTTTACCCATGACTCATAGGGATGATTTTCAAAGTATAAAAGATCCAGAAAAATCGGGTCATATTTGGACCAGAGCCCGTTTTTGCCCCTGAAAGGTGGAATACCACTCTCTACAGATATTCCGGCTCCCGTAAAGCCTACTGAATGTACGGAATTTAATAATAGTTCGGCAGCCTCTTTTATTTTTTCCGGCATGGTTTGATTAATTTATTAAAAATGCCTTTTTTTGTCAAGTTCGGTATAATAAGCTCTTTTTTCAGATGAAATTGTGTAAATATTCTCCTCCTCTGAAAAAGACCAAAATTTATTTGATTTGTTCAATAATCAAACAAGACTATCAAAATAGAGTGATGCAGCTCCCAAAATGGGAATTTCTTTTTTTTCGGAAACTTCAATTCTTACACTATTTATCACATGTTTGAATGGAAATTTATTTATTTCTTTAAACATGGAGTTTTTGAAAAGATTATATGCAAGGGAAATAGACCCTCCTAAAACTATCATTTCCGGATCATACAGAGATAAAATAACTTTTATTGCAATTCCGATATTTTTACCCAATTCCTCAAAAGCCTCTATGGCTTTATTGTCCCCTCCTTTTGCTTTTTCATTCATGGTCTTGCCATCACTTCCATACTTTAACTTGAAATACTGACCGCTCGCATAATTCTCAATGATTGAATCCTTGTAAGGGATTGACCCTATTTCACCAGCACCGCAGTTTGCCCCATAATATAGTTTTCCGTTTATTATAATGCCGGAACCAAGCCCAGTACCTATTGTTAATCCTACCATATGCTTACTCCCTTTACCTTTACCGTATCCGAATTCACCGAGAGCAAAGCAGTTTGCATCATTATTTATAAATACAGGAAGATTAAACTTACTCTCAACTTTTTCTTTTAAATGTACCTTTTTCCATGATGGTATGTTTTCAACATTGTAAACAATCCCTTTATCCACATCAACAAGGCTGGGAACTCCTATTCCTATTGCTTCAACCTTGTCATTAATTACTTTTTCTATTGATTCAAGAATCTCTTCAATAATTTTATTTTCATCTGTAGAATCCGCACTGATTTTACTTTGATATTTTTTAACAATATTCCCTCCTTCTACTCGACCTGTTTGAACCTTTGTTCCTCCAAGATCCACTCCGATTACCACACTATCTTTCAATTCTATACCTCCATTTATTTTGAAAAATTATATTAAAGTACAATAAACTTGTCAATTTAATGTCTACTAATTTTTTATTACTACAAATACTAACATTGACGGGTATTTCTATAAAAAAAATGTTTCCAATTAAATGTTACAAAAGTGGATATACTTAAATTCTCGTAAAAAAATTATTTATACCACACTTTTTTTGTTTAATATGTCCAGTAATTACCACTCATTATAATCAAGCAAATCAGATTTACCGTATCTTCATAATAATTTTCAAACTTTGCTCTTACTGAATTATAAATTTTGTTTAAGAAAGCCTGCTTTGTTGAATCTGTCATTGCTGCAACACCGAAGGGAGAAACAAAAAATGTCGTAAAATAATCACTTCCTTTTAAGGGTTCGCCATTAAGATGATAGCCTGATTTGATTTTATAGGGAGAACCATTAGATTCTTCATATATCCAATTAAGAATCTTCTTTATCTCTTTTTTTGATGTTTTATTGTTGTTTATAATAACATCAAGGCCTATTCTCCAGGGGTCTCTTCCTGCATTATAATAATAGTCCCCATCATATTCACTTTCAAGAAAGTTTTCATCAGCCGGTCTCAAAGTTTCAATACTTTCATTTCCCTGCAAGAAATCAGGCAGAAGCCCGGTTCCCCGACTATAATTGTTTTGAACTATTGAGATAACTTTTTGAATATTTTTGATTACCTTATTCCAAAAACTATTTTTTGTTGCCTTATAAAATGCTCTGAAATTAATAATCATAAAATCGGATGTACGAGGTGTATATTGATTGTATTTATCTCCGTTCTGGTCCACCCAGTCTCCCAATAAAGGGAGATAACTGTCTTTTCCAATGGTTGATTCGCGAATGGCGGTTATGACTTTTTTGGCTTCTTCAAAATAATTCACCTTTCCTTTACTTCCCCATTGTGCATCTGCAAGAAGAAGGGCATAAGCAATATCGCAATCTCCGTCAAAGGCACTATCGGTTCCTCCTTCAGGTTCAGGAACCTCCCATGCCATAAGCCTGTCATCTATTTTGCTTTTATGATTTCGTGAAAAATACCACAAACCGTCAAATATCTCTTTGGCATCTTTCTCATAGCCTGCCATAAGAGCAAGTATAACCATCCCATAGCCTTGTCCCTCTGAAACAGTTCTACCGGAAGAATCAACTATAATTTTATAAGTTTTTTCCCCGTTCGGACCTTTTTCGTTTGTAACTTCTCTAAGATATCTTTTTTTCCACTCATTGTAAAAATTTTTCACATCAGAGTCAAGCTCATCTTGAGTTCTATTGTCAGGTTTTATTATTCCCGCTCCGTATGTTGTATGTTGTGGAAAAGGTTTCTTTATTTGTATTTGAGAGTTTTGGTTATTAACATTTTCAGAGATATTATTATTTTTACAGGTAATAGAAAATACCAACGATAATATTAGAATGATAAATGAAATAACATTAAATGATTTTTTCATCCTCTAAATCCGATAATTTAAGAAAATATTTTAACTTTTTTGAATGGATTTGTTAAGCTTTTGGTGGCTGAGGAATAAGTTTTATAATATTTCTTTTCAACTTCATTCCTATCTTTCTTTTCTGTTTCAGCAATATTTTTTATGATTAAACTTATCTGTTTCGGTATGATTATTTTTGACGTCCCCGCTTATTTGACTTAAAATAAATTTGGTTTTATCCTATTAATCTGAGATTAAAATGGAGTTTGAAATGAAAAAAAGAGCTATAGTTTTTTCAATTGTTGTTTTTATTATCTTTGGTTTTTCCCTATTTGCAGAAAGCGGAGTAAACGGAAAATTCTTTACCGAAAAAAGGGTAAATGAGATTCTGAAAAGGATGACTTTAAAAGAGAAAATTTCTCTTTTGAGCGGAAAGGGATTTGAGGTTCCGGGAATAGAGAGGCTTAAAATACCTCCTTTGAAAATGAGTGATGGTCCTGCCGGTGTAAGATGGGGTAGGGCTACAGCCTTTCCCGCTCCTGTTGCACTGGCAGCAACATGGGACCCTGAGCTGGTAGAGAAGGTGGGAAAGGCAATGGCTGAGGAGCTTAAAGCCTATGGCAGAAATGTTTTTTTAGCTCCCTGTGTGAATATACACAGAATTCCTGTGGGAAGCAGGAATTTTGAAAGCTATGGAGAGGATCCATTTCTCTCCGGTGAAATAGCAAAAGGTTTTATAAAAGGAGTTCAAAAAAATGGGATAATTGCCTGTGTTAAACATTTCGCAGCAAACAATCAGGAGTGGAACAGAAGAAAGATAGATGTTATTGTAAGTGAAAGGGCTTTGAGGGAAATTTATTTTCCGGCTTTTAAAAAAGCGGTTAGGGAAGCGGGTGTCTGGAGTGTTATGGCTGCATACAACAGGGTTAACGGAGATTATTGTTCTGAAAACAGACATCTTCTCACAGATGTTTTGAAAAACGAATGGGGATTTACGGGTTTTGTCATGTCCGATTGGGGGGCAACTCATTCTACGGTAAAGAGTGCAAAGGCAGGTTTGGATATGGAGATGCCCTACGGAAGGTTTTTTTCGGATAAGCTTTTAAAGGCTGTGAAGGATGGAAAGGTTAGTGAAAAGCTTATTAATGATAAGGTTAGAAGAATTTTAAGGGCTATGATTGAGATGAAATTCATCGGAAAAACATTTAAAAGAAGAAACGGCAATGAAATAAAAAAGATTGTTTTAAATCACAAAAACATTGCCAGAATAGCCTCGGAAGAATCCATGGTTCTTTTAAGAAATATGAATAATACATTACCTTTAAATCCTGAAAAAATAAAAAGCATAGCAATAATAGGGCCAAATGCGGTTTTCCCGAGGACAGGAGGAGGCGGAAGTGCTTATGTAAGACCATATTATTCTGTTTCTCCTCTTAATGGAATTAAAGCTTTCCTCAATAAAAGAAATAAAAAGGTAAAGATTTATTATTCTCCGGGCGTTTGTATAAAAGGGGATATTTTACCTGTTGAAGAGAAGTATTTGAGCTATGATGGAAAGAGTGGGCTCCTGGGGGAATACTTTTTAAAAGAAAAGCCATCGGGTGAGCCTGCGATGAAAAGAATTGACAGAGAGATTTACTTTAACTGGTCATACGATCTTCCCGAACTTGAACTCGG
>JALVQI010000076.1 GCA_027031485.1 Candidatus Aminicenantota bacterium
GAGGAATGTGGGAGATCTTTGCATATAATACAAGCACAGGTGAATATTATGGTCAGAAAAGCTGGGAAAATGTTATGAAATTAGCAAATTATTATTCCGATAAAAAACTAATTTCAATAGTTTCAAAGAAAAAAGGATTAACGGAGGATGTGGGAACAAGGCTTTTCATATATGCCAGCTATTTATTGGTTCATAATAAAAATGTAAGGCTTTATATTTCTGATCTCAATTATAGCACAAAGGAAATACTCTATTATCCTGAATATATGGTTGATATGGGAAATCCTTCCGGAGATTATTATAAATCGGATGGCTTATTTCTTAGAAAATTTGGGAACGGTCTGGTTATTGTAAATCCATCTGAAAATTCCACTATAACATATTCTCTTGATAAACAGTATAAAAAAATAGAACCTTCCGGAGGAGGAAAGATAAATTCCTCAGCGGATTTGACCGGAAAGGTTTACTATACCCTTGTCAGCGGAGAAATCAAGTTAGAACCTCAAAGAGCTGTAATTCTACTTAATTAGCATTGAGCTCATAGCCTTGAGCCTTGAGCTAAGTCGTGAAATGTGAATTGGGAATTGTGAATCGGTGTAATATATACTGTAAGGGCAATTCGTGAATTGCCCTTACAATATTAATTGCCGTTCATTATTTTTTTATTTTAAAATTTTAAAAAATAAATAATCTATCATAAGAAATTTACCACATTCTTTGGGATTTGCTCAACGCTCAAAGCTCAGTGCTATCTCGTTGAAATGTCCCTACAATATTATCATTAAATACAAACAACCGTAGGAGTGAACTCTATAAAATTCAAAATACGGCTGATGAAATGTTTCGTCGTTTTTTATTTTTTATTATTCTATGCTATAATTTTTTTGGAGGTTAATATGAAGGTGGTAATTAATATAACAGACAATAAGAAAGGAAAAACTTTAATAGAATTCTTAAAAGAATTACCCTTTGTAAATCTTGATAAAGTAGATGATGATAAAAAATTGAATAATAATGGGAAAATAGATGGCTTTTACGAATTGTTCGGGATTTGGAAAAACAGGAAGATTACAAAAGAGAGTTTGAGAGAAAGTGCATGGAGATAGATAGTGATACTATGTGATACTGATGTTATAATAGAATTTTTAAAAGGTAATAAGGAAACAGAGGAAGAGTTAAAAAAGATAAAATTAGAAAATATTGCTCTAAGCATTATAACATTAATGGAAATCTATTACGGAGCTCTAAATAAGGAAGAGCTTAAACAAATAAAAAAAGTGATGGAAAATTTCATTATCTTAAAAATTAATGAAAAAATCTCTGATATTTCTGTTTCTTTGATTCTAAAATATTCAAAAAGTCATAATTTGAGAATACCCGATTCCTTAATCGGAGCAACCGCTTTACATTATGATATCCCACTCTTTACATATAATAAAAAGGATTTTCGTTTTATAAAAGATTTGAAACTTTACAAATATAAAAAAACATAACCAAAACCTGAAGCTACCGTATGATTAAGGCTCAAAGTATCAAATAGCCATGAGCCATGAGCATCAAGCGTTGAGCTGATTTCGAAGGTTTATGGTTTGTTGTTGTTTTTTAATTAAAAATAATTACAGGGCAATTCGTGAATTGCCCCTACGATACAATCCCCGATTCACCATTCACGATTCACAATTCACGATTGTGCTCAATGCTTAATGCTCAAAGCTCATGGCTTAATGCTCTATCAAACATTCCCGCAAAGGGTTTTAAAGGGGCAGTAGG
>JALVQI010000077.1 GCA_027031485.1 Candidatus Aminicenantota bacterium
ATAAAACATTATCCGTATAAGATGAGGCTCATAAGATTTAAAGACCCTGAAACAGGAAGAGAATTTGAATTCATAACAAATAATTTCAAGCTGTCAGCCTTAACGATAGTGAAGTTATATAAAAAAACAAGCCTAATCCTCAGCTTCTCTTTCCTTACCCTCTTTTTGTTTTAAAAAAAATTAGTTCATTTTTTAACGATTATGATTATAAAAGAGCTTCAATCTGTGATTTGTACCTATTAAATACCACTTTTACCATTCCAAGAGTTGTAGTTGTTTTAACAGAAATACCCTCGTAATATTTACCATTTTTAAGAGAAAACATAACAGTTATAATATCAGGCCCACTAAATAACATTTCTGTCACCTTTCCCCAATTAGAATATTTATAAGCATTTACAACACTTTTAAAAGCTTCCGTAAAAGCTCCTGCAGGAATTGATAGGTCAATATTTGGGTCAGCAACAACACCCGCAAGAGGTAAACCGTCCTCTACTGAAATTACCCCGCAAGAAACGAAAGATGGCAAGTCATTTGCTAATTTTTCTTGTAATTTTTGAAATTCATCAGTTTTTGTCATTATAGCCTCCTTTTTATATGTTTAATATATAACTAAACTACTTTTTAATTGTATCAGAGAAATATCAAATTTGCAAGATAACCTCTACCCTTAAAAACGGGTAAGTAATAAGTTAATAAGAAAAAATATCATATTAAAATTTAATTGTTAGAATAGATATTATAGTTTATAAAAGAGGCAATTAAGGATAATTAAGTATGCCCATATATTTCAAAAAATAGAATAAATTAATAAATAAGAATTAAATGGAGAAACTATGTTTGAAAAAGGGTAAAACCAGTAATAAAAAAAAACTGATTTTTTTTCTTTCCTTGCCCGAGTTTTAATGTTCTCATTTAATGTTCTCATTTAATATAAATAATATTAATTTTTCTTATTAATAACTGGTATATAAATAGAAAATTGCACTCCCCACCCTTTCGGGGGCTCTTCCAGAATAATTGTTCCTCCCATTCTATTAATTAATTTTAAAGATATAGCTAACCCTATTCCCCTTTTAGCTCCCTTTATTATATCTTTCTTTGTTGAAAAATACGGGATAAAAATTTTTTCTTTAATATTATCAGGGATCGGAAGGCCATTGTTTCTATAAATTAACTTAATAAAATAATCACTAAACCTCTCCACCTCAATACTTATTTTATCCCCATCTTTTAAAACTTGATTAGAATTTAATAATAAATTCAAAACAACTTGATAAATAATATTCTTATCAGCATAAACAATTATATTCTCATCAATATCAACTTCTATATTTATGTTTCTGCTTTCAAAAATTACAAGATTATCATTTATTATCAAATCAATAATATCTTTAAGATTTATATATTCCATATTTAGTTTTTTATTTATTGAGAAATTTCTTATATAAGTTAAATAATCAGATATTCTGTCAACTCCCTTAATCGCTACATTTAAATAATATCTCTTTTTGTCTTCACTCCAGGAGTCAATATTTTGCAGCATAACTTCAAGAGCAGTTCTGACTGAAGTCAAAGGGTTCCCAATCTCGTGAGATATTTCAGAAACTACATTAGAAATTATTTTGAACCCAATTTCCTCTTTTGTTACTCTAAAATCAATCATTTCTTTTTTAATCATTATAATATAAAAGCTTGAAAATAAAGGAGACACACTATATTTATAGTTTTTATTTACATCGAGTGTAACCTCATGAATATTAAAAGTTTCATTGAACTTCTTGCTTTTGATATAATTAAAAACTTCTTTCAATAATTCTCTTTTTATTTTATCTTCCAATAAATCAAAATAAGAATTTGAGAATACTGTTTTTCTTTTTTCTATGTCAATGATTAAAATAGCTATATCGGCTTTTTCTAATAATGAAAAAATAAATTCTTCTTTCCCCCCCCCCAATGAGCTATTCAATTTTCTAAATTAAGTACTGAAAATCTCATTAGAATTGTGGTTGCAATGCTTCAACAAATTTTTTCATATGAAATCTGACTATCCCTATATTGACATTCTTTTTTAACAATACCCCCATAGCTGCTTTCCCAGGAACAATACAGGTATGGACAAAAGTGAAGTTTTCCGTGTGAGTTTCAATAAAATTTGTTGTTCCTATACCCATTTTTTCACATACTTCCCGAGCAGCTTTATAGAGTTTAATTGCGTGCTTCCCCACCCGTTCAAAAGTAATGTCCCTTGAGGTAGATATAGACTTCAAAATTTTTCCTGAGCCATCATATATCCCTGCCGCTACAAAACCACTTATTGTTTCCATTTCTTTAAAAAATTCGTCAAACATTTTACCCTCCTTTTTCTCTTCTTCAAATTTTTCTTTATTATTATTCTTATTTATTTGTTCATCCATGTTTTTCACAATAGTTAATATTAATTCATTAAACGGAGTTTTTATAGTAGTTTTAATCTTCTGATTTTTGTATCCTATCAGAGATATATCAGCATTTTTTCTTTGAATTAATTCCATCAAGGCATCTTTTCCCTCATAGTTCATAAACTCTGCCTGAATTATTTCCCCATTTTTTGTATATATAAAACCTTCTTGTCCTTTACAATTAACTTTAATTATCAAACTTTTTCTTTCAATATTTATAATTTGCAAAACGGTTAACAAATCTATTGAATCAAAATTCACAAGATTTTCTTCATCTTCAGATAATATCGCCTTCAATTTTTTAATAAACCAATCAAGTTTAAATGGTTTTGATATAATCTCTAAAATACCAAATGATCGTATTTTCTTTATATCAATTTCATTGCTATAGGCAGACATAACTATGATTTTACCCATATATGATTTTTTTCTAAGATATAATATCAAATCAATACCGCTTTTCTCAGGCATTCTTATATCTGTTATTATCAAATCATATTTATTTTTCTCAATTTTTTTAATAGCTTCATCAACAGAAAAACAAATATCAGCAGATAAAAAATCAGACATAGAACTCAGCCCTTCTTGAAGGCTTCTTAAAAAGAATTCCTCATCATCTACAAGTAATATCCTTTTCCGGTTCACCAATAAAATTGTACTAAAATAAAATAATAATGTCAATGATACCCCCCAAAAATCGGAAATTATCTTAAAATTTCAGTTATCTTATACAACTTTTTAGTATTTTCATAGGTTTTTTTATTTTTGCTCTTAAATCTTTAACTTAATAAAATCTTTTAGCAAAAGATTTGTGCAATATCTTTACTTTATAATTCCCTAAAATTCAAACCTCAAGCCTTTGCCTCATTTATTATAAATTATTTCTTATAATTTCATAAATCTCATAAGGCGTTTTATCAGTTTTTTCGCTTAAAGCTCTCAAGGTATCCTTTTCTGTTGCCTCTATTCCATTCCTTTTTAAAATTTCAATAATTTTTTCGGGAGTTGTTTTAAGTTCAATACTTAAAACTTTTAAACTCATTCTTCCATAACCTCTCCTTGGAACTTCACCTTCTTCATTTGTTTTCCGTTTTTCCAAATCTTTCCCTGTTTTTTCCTTAATTTTATTAAAAAGTTCGCTTGGAGTCAGTCCATTGTCGTTCGCTATTTCTTGAATTGTTTTATTCTTATCTTTTACCTTTATTCCGGTTTCATTAAATAGTTTGAAAATATCCTCAGGTTTCATTTCAGTATATTTTGCAATTTCCTGAACCGTTAATCGTTCTGCGTGAGGAACAGGAGGCTCGCTCTCTTTCTTTTCCCAAGATTCGCTGATATTCTCACCGAGCTCATATACATATGAAATGGGAGGAATATTAAAAATTGATCCTATTGAAAAGATAAGAACAACAATAAGTGTTGCATAAATTTCTTTTTTATGTTTAAGCTTATTTTTTAACTTTGATTTAAGATAGTGTATGAGTGGTTTCCAATTATAGACAATATGCAAAACAGCTATACCTACAAATAAGTATCCGAATACTGTATGCCATGCCTGCCACTGAGATTTAGTCAAACTAAAAAGCTTCCAATTGGTCCAATTCGCAACTCTTCCAGGCGGAACAATGTAGAGAATTATTCCTGTAATAGCCTCTATTGTAAAAGATAGAAACATCATAAAACTTGTAAAAACTCTCCATTTAAATTTTTTATTATCCATTCTATCCTCCTTTTTGCATTATTTTATCATTTAGAATAATTTATCACAATCAAGACAGTGCATAGGGCACCTTCTTTCACATTCAAGACAGGAAAAACAATACTCCTTATTTATAACAGGAGCCTCTTTCATTGTTAATGTTTGTGCAGGACATTTTCTCTCACATATGTTTTTATGTATACACTTTTCAGGCTTTTTTAACTTAATATCAAACAATCCGATTTTACTAATTATTCCTAAAAGAGCCCCCAATGGACAAACATATCTGCAAAAGGGCCTGTAAATAAAGATGGAAGAAAACAGAAGAATTCCGAGAAAGATAACAAGCACAGTTGTTCCTTCAAGATTAAAGAGAACTTTAAAAGGATCCATTTTATTAAAAATTCTATGCCCCTTGATAATCGGATAGAAAATAATAAGAAAAAGAAAGAAATATCTTGCTTTTTTCAGGATATTGTCTAATGTTTTAGGCACTCTTATCGCAAAACTTTCTCTGTATAAAAATTCCTGAACAGCTCCTTTGTGACATACCCAACCGCAAAAAATATTCCCGAAGAAGTAAACAACAGCAAACAAAATTCCCAATCTGAACAGAGAAACACCCAAATTTGAATACCTCCCCATACCTATATACATAAAGATTGATTCAAGAGAGCCTGTCGAACATAGACAGCTTCCCTGATAAAATCCCAAATAGGCAAGAGAAGAGATTAAGGTTACATAGCGTAACCAATAAATTTTTTTTTAAAAACCGTATGTGGCAATAAAAAGTATTGCAAACAAAATATAAAATTTAAAAGGAAGTCTAAAACTCCCTTTTAATAAAATAAGCTTTATTGATATTGAAATTAAAATTATAAAAATAAGAACACCTAAAATTATTTTATTCCTTCTTGTCATTTTTCCGCTTTAACCTTTAGTTCTCCCTCTGATATTCCTTTTTTTGTACATTCTCTGATTATTTTTAAACTCCCTTTTTCTGCTGTCAATTTAATTTTTATCTTTCTTGAAAAATCTCCCTTTTTTATTTTCACCCATTTCCCCATCTCAACTATTTTAATTCCTTTTGTTTCATATTCAGTATCATCTAAGGTTATTTCACACTTTCTGTGTTCATATTTAAGATGAAGAATTACTGTTGTAGTTTCTCCTTTTTTAAGCTTTACTTCAACTGGCTCAAACTCTATGATACAGCTTAATGCGGGAACAATCCCTAAAAATAAAAGAATTACAAAAAATGAAATTATTTTTTTCATCTTTACCTCCTTAAATTACTAATCTTAGATTTAGTGATATTTGAGAGCCTGTATAAACTCCGCTCCACACAGCATAGGTTGTAATTATCTTAAACTTTCCAATTCTGTCCAGATTCAATTCAGTTGTAAAAATCTTAAACCTCTCCCTTTTGTTCAGACTAAGCTCAATAGTTGTGTCAAATTCATCTGAGACAAAATTAAAATAACTATCTTCAGAATTCAAGTAATATCCGAACCTTATAGAAAATCTTTTAAAAAAAGACGGGCAAAAACTAATTTCCCACCCGTAAATATTTCCCTGTCTTACAGTAAAATCTTGCCTCTCACTAATATGTATAGCCCCGAAAATAGGAGTAAACACTACATCTTTTTCTGTACTTCCGTATAAATATCTTAATCTAACCAGAAAATTTCCAATTTTATCTAAAGTCATCATTTTCTGGAGATTGCCATAAAAACCTATGGCTATTTCATTAGCTTTATCAAAATGCTGAATGATAAATTCTGAAAAGATCTGTAGAGCTTCAGTGACTCTTATTTTTGAATACAAGCTAACATTGTTTGTCCTCATATCTGAGTTATCTGTTTGAGTTCTTAAATAAAAAAGCCCGAATTCATTTCTTTTGATTCTAAAAGTATAATTTAGAAAAGCCATCTTTATATCATCCCGCTGAGTATGAGAAAGATTTTTCCACCATGGCCTGTAATTATGGGAAAAACATTTTTGACATCCTGTAGCTTCTCTGGGAGTATAGATCGTATATATTCCCGTACCACCGGAAAGATAGTTCTTTTCTCCGATTTTAAAAGTAATACCATCAAAAAAATCATCAAGGAGTAATCCTGTGGCAACTGTTATTTCCTGTCTTCCAAATGTTAAAGAAAAGGAGTCACTAAAATGTTTTTCAATATTAAGTCTTCTTATTTGAAAAAGGTATATTTGAGGTGAGTTATTACAGGATTTAATTTTTTTTTCTTTATAAATTCCTTCAAACTGAAAAGAGATATTATCCCCTTCATAACTCAATGCAGAAGAAACCCCTCCCAAAAAAAAATTCTCGTTTTTATTATTGTAAAAGAATGTTTTGATTTCAAACTCCCAGAAAAAATTTGAGTTTTCTTTTTGGACTAAATTTGTAAACAATCCGGAAGGAGAATCATCTGAATAAACAGAGGCATTTAATAATATAACAAATATAAGAAAAAGATAGATTCTCTTTCTCATTTTTTAATCCTCTTTATTGCATTAAATTCACAGTGAGAAATACAGGAAGTACAGGCGGTGCATCTGTCTTCCAGAATTTTTGCCTTAAAAAGCTCTCCTTTAATTGCTCCGGTAGGGCAAACAGCATAGCACTTACCACAGTTTGTACACTTTTCCTTATCCATAATAGCCGGAGTGCCTTTAATCACAGCATTGTATTTACAAACTTCATAGCAGTTTCCACAATAGGTACATTTATCTTGATCAATATGGGCTTCTGCTTTTTCAATTGCTCCGTATCTGCAAACATTATAGCAATCACCGCACTTTACACATAAAGATGTGTTTATCTCAGCTTTACTGCCTACCATTGATATTGCATTATATTGGCAAATATCAACACAATCTCCGCATCCCGTGCATCTTCCTCTTCTAACATGATAGTATTCAGGGTCAAAAGTTATAGCATTGCCTTCACATACCTTTGCACAATCTCCGCATCCCACGCAATTGGGAGAATCTATATCAAAACCTCTCTGCTCCACATGGATTGCATCATAATCGCAAACATCCTGACATAAACCGCAACCAACGCATTCTTCCTCAACAACATAGAAACTGCTTTTACGAGGGAGGTAAATAGCATTGTAACTACAATAATCAAGGCACTCTCCGCAACCCACACATCTGTTTTCATCTATATATATAACTTCAGTATAACCCTGCTTAATGCACCCTTTCAAAACAGATACAAGCAAAGGCAAAGTTAATAAAAAATCTCTCCTTTTCATTTCATCTCCAAATAAAAACAGAGTTTTATTAATAGCGGAAAGGGAAAATCTCCCTTTCCACTAATTTTAAAAGAAGGTGTGCATCTAAAATCTTTTTCTACCACGGCCCTGTCCTCTACCTCTTCCGGAGCCTCTCCCATGACTATTGTTTACCCCTGCCCAGAGAGGAAAGCCATTGGAATCTCTAAATTTTATTTCTTTTCCTATATAATTAATTTTTGAAGCTGTTATTAAAGGTTTATTATCATAGGTAACTTTTGAACCTGTCACATTGATCGTATCCCCGACTTTAAACATTATTTTGTTTTTTTCAAGATACCAATATGGGGCAGTTATAATATCAATAGGTCCATCCTTTGTTTGAACTTTTAACCTTGTTGTCGTATAAACTCTCATCTTTACGGAATCTACGGAAATAATCTTACCTTCAACCCTTGTGATAGTATTAGGATTAAAATACAGTGGCCTATTGCTGCTTCTCCTGTAATAATTTTGTGAAAAAACTACTCCTGAAAGTAATACAAATAAAATTAATAAAAGACTTAATTTTTTCATTTTTCTCCTCCTAAAATTTGATAAACAACAAATTCAAATTCTGTGCCATTTTTTAAAAGCCTTTTATTTGCTTGTTTTGTTATGTTTAGCTAAAGAAAATATCGCAAAAAACTGTGAGTGTTCGCAAAATATTGCGATTTTTAGTTAAATAAAAAATTTTAAGATTCTTTTTTTACCTTATTATTTATTAATTCTATAGAGATTTTTTAAATTGGCACAATTTTTTTTATTACTGTTTTATCTTAATTCAGGAGGTTAAAATGAAAAACTTTTCAAAATTTTTACTTTTTGGCTTGGTAATAGTTGCTGCCGCTTACCTTATGTATGCAGGAACTGAAAACAAAACAAAGGTTCAACAAACAACTCAGCAGAGAGTAAGAGTACTATCTCAGACACAAGCTACCTTTGGAAATGGCTATGGTTTCATTGATGAAGATGGAGATGGTATTAATGATTATGCGAGAGATGATGATGGAGATGGAATCCCCAATGGTTTGGACCCTGATTATGTTAAACCTATGGATGGAACAGGAAGAAAATTAGCTTACGGAAGAAATGGTGAAAGAGGACATAGAGGAGCAGGCTCTGGTCTTTGCACAGATTGTGGAGAGTTTAATCATAATTATGGTGGAAACAATGGAACCGGTGTTTGTGATGGAAATGGCCCCCATGGAAATGCTGGAAGGAACAGAGGCCAAGGAAAGCATTAATCAAATGAGGAGTTCTGGTACTTTAGATTTAGGTATTGGGAGAGGAGGAAAAAAGTTCCTCCTCCTTCTCTTTTTAATTCTATTAACTCTGTTCGGGTATTCAGAGGATACAAAATTCAAGCTACAACTCTATCCCTACCTTGATTATGTTTATACTACAAATGTTTTCTGGGATTCAACTGAGGTTTCGGACAATATTCTTTCTCCCGGAGTTGAAATTGACTATTCATCAAACAATATGAATTTTTATTTGGATGCAAATGGAATGTTTTACACCAATAATAATTATTTGAACTATTACTCCTTTATGTCGGGAATAGAATTGTTTAAATCACTGGGAGGAAGAGATATTTTATATGTACATCCCACTATATCTATTAATTCTTTTAATTATGAGCTTTCCTATCTTAACAATATATCCGAAAGCATAACTCTTGGATTTAAAAAATATATTACAAAAAGTTTCCTTTTTAAAGCAGGTTTTCAAGCAGAGAATAAAAATTACTCTTACTATGACTCATATGATCATTTAAAAGCATCTTCATTTGTTGAATTAAATAAATTTTTGCAAACTCAGACAACAATCCGAGTAAAAGCAGGATTAAACTATCTTTATTTCCCCCATATATATGAAACGGAGGAGTATCTTCAAATAGTACCTAACCCACATAGCAGAGGTAGGGGATCCTCTAAGAGAACCATATTTGTTGAAAATTCATATTCTCTCTATCTTCCGATTTTTCATTCAACCTTTAGAATAGCTCAGAGCATAGGAACATTATCAGGAGTGCTTTTTGAGTATAATTTCAGAAAACAGCTCGTTTCGGATAAAGCCATACCTGATCTTTCTGTGGATGAATGGGTATTGACAAAGATGAATGATAATTTCTTCTGGGATGGTTCCAGAATATCCTTTGCTATTAAAACCACTAAATTTTTAAAGGCAACAATTGCAGCTGAATTTTCCTATTATGCAAAGACCTATAATGGTATCTATGTCAGAGATCTTGTGGGAGAGGTTATTTTACCGGGAGAATACAGAAAGGATACAATGTATCAAGCCACTTTTAATATTAATAGAAGTTTTGGTAAATTAAATTTGTATATAAAAACAATTTTAAGAGACAATAACTCAAACGATAACTTCTTTAACTATAATCTCTTTACAATAATAGGGGGGATAGATTATAATTTTTAGGAGAAAGAATATGCTGCGCAAACTTTTTGTTTTAACTGTTATTTTCTTTACTATTCCTCTCACAGCCTCACAACCGAATAAATTCCACTTTTATAACTATAAAAAGGTGGTGACAGTGGAAGGAAAAATTTTAGATTTTAAGATAGAAGAGGTCTATAAAAGAAAGAGTAAGTTTTTCTTTCTCTATATTAAAACAGTGGATAATAAAAAGATAAAGATAGAGGTCTGTCCTGAGTGGTTTTTTAATTTTGATATAGCCAAAGGAATGAAAATAAGAGTTAAGGGCTCTGATTTGGGTGAAGATGGAAAATTTAAATATATTATTGCCAAAGAGCTTGAATTCGGAGGGAATAAGATAACTTTAAGAGACAAATTTGGATTTCCTCTATGGAGAGGGAAAAATCCCCACAGGTTTGGTTTCGGTGAAAAGAGGCGCAGAGGAAGAGGTGGCAAGAAATAAAAAGTATGTGTTTGCACTTTTTTTCTTCTTTTTTTTAATGATTACAATAATTTATATGTTCAACAAAAAGAGTGGAATTTTAATAGAGAATAGTATAAAATCTTTGGCCTTTTCCGAAGGACAAACAATAAGTGAAGTTATGAAGACAGCAGGACTTTACCTTTTAAAAAACGGAGAGGAGAAATTTATCAACTTTCTTTCAAAGGAGTTTAATAATAAAAAAGTTGTCTATCTGGCTTTATTAAAAAACAGGGAGCTCTTTTACGCAGATAGTAAATTTGAAGGTTATCTTCCGATAGATAAAAACAATACTAAAAATCTAAGAATAATAGATTCTCCTTCAGGCAAAATTATGGAGGTGGGAACAGATATAGAATTTAACAATAGTTTATACCAAGTAAAAATAGGTTATCTCTTTGACTCCCTCTCAGTAGTAAGAAAGATAAGAAATAGAAATATTTTAACTATAACCTTGATTCAGGTTTTAATTATATTAATTATGCTTTACTTGATTTTCAAGTTTAATGCCATCTTGAGAAACAAAGAGGTTGAGATTCAGAAAGAAAAGGATGAAAAGGAAAGATTTCATGAGCTTTTGGTTTTGATGGCCGGGATCAATCATGAAATTAAAAATCCTCTGAACTCTCTCTATCTCAGTTTTCAAGTTCTTGATAATTTTATAGATAAAAAGAGTGAAGAGGCTGTTTTTTACACAAACTCTTTGAAAAAAGAGATAAAGAGGATTGCTGATATTCTTGATAAATATGGAAATTTAAATAAAAAAATCTCAATAAACCAAGAAAATATAGATTTGGAAAGTTTTTTTAATGAAATGGAAATTATCTTTAAAGGGATCTCTGAAAAAATAAAGATAAACATGAAATTATCAATTAAAAAAATTATTTCGGACCCCAATCTTTTAAAACAGATATTTTTAAACCTTTACAAAAACAGCTTTGAAGCCGGGGCTGATGAGATTAAAATCCAAGTTCTGAAAGAAAGGGATTATATAAAAATCATATATGAGGACAATGGTGAAGGAATTAAAGAGCCGGATAAAATTTTTGTCCCATTTTATTCCACAAAATCTCAGAATTCCGGGCTGGGAATGGTTATGGTTAAAAGAATAATAAATGCATTGGGAGGAGAAATTAGAGTTGAAGCAGGAAATAGTAAAGGGGCTCGGTTCATTCTCTTATTGAAGGAGGGAAAGAGTGGAAGGATATAATAAGATATTAGTGGTTGAGGATGAAAGTCTTGCTGCCAAAGCTATTCAGACAGTTTTTTCAAAAAAAGGATACAATATTAAAATAGCTTCAACAGGAGAGGAGGCATTAAATCTATTTTTAAAAGAACAATTTGATCTTGTTTTGCTTGATTATAAATTACCCGGAATTAATGGAGAAGAGGTTTTTGATGAAATCACAAAAATAAATCCACTTGTCCCTGTTATCTTTATGACCGCTTACGGAGATATTGAAAAAGCCGTCAGACTTCTAAAAAAGGGAGCTTTTTACTATATTTCAAAACCGATTGAAATTGAGCAATTATCTCACCTTATAGAGCAAGCAATAGAAAAGTACAGGATTGAAGAGGAAAACAGAGTGCTAAAAGAGAAACTTGAGGAAAAGGTGAAGATTGAAAATTATGTTTTTAACTCAAAAAAGATGGAGAAAATCCTCAACTTAACACTGAGAGTGGCAGATTCTGAAACAAATGTTTTAATTACAGGGGAGAGTGGATCAGGAAAGGAGGTCTTAGCAGATATAATTCACAATTATTCCAAAAGAAAAGATAAACCATTCGTAAAGGTTAACATAGCTTCCCTCCCTTCAACTCTTGTTGAAGCTGAACTATTCGGAGTTGAAAAGGGAGCATACACAGGAGCTGATAAAAGAAGAAAGGGAAGGTTTGAGGAAGCCAACGGAGGAACTATTTTTCTTGATGAGATAGGAGAACTTCCGATGGATATTCAGGTTAAACTTTTAAGAGTGATACAGGAGAAGGTTATAACAAGGTTAGGTTCCAATGAACCCATTCCTGTTGACATAAGAATTATAACAGCCACGAACAAGAATCTTGAAGAAGAGGTTAAAAAAGGAAATTTCAGAGAAGATCTTTTGTACAGATTAAATGTAATAAACATAGAGATCCCCCCTTTAAGAGAGAGAAAAGAGGATATCCCTTTTCTTATAGATCTCTTTATAAGAAAATTCTCCAAAAGAGAAAACAAAGAGGTTAAAGGAATTTCAAAAAAAGCCTTGGATTTATTGCTTAAATACGATTATCCGGGAAATATAAGAGAGTTAGAAAACATTGTGGAAAGAGCTGTCGTCCTTACAAGAACAACCTTTATTCAACCGGAAGATTTACCCCTTTATCTAAATAAAAGTATAAGGAGCTATAAAGATTTGAATTCCCTTCCTCTACCTGAGAGACTTAAAGAGATTGAGAAAGAAATAATTCTTTCAGCATTAAAAGAAAACAATAATATCCAAACAAAGGCGGCAAAAGCCCTCGGAATTTCAGAGTCTACATTACGATATAGAATGGAAGTATTAGGACTAAACAAAGAAAAAAAATAGAAACATTACTTATTGGCATTATATGATTTTTTAGAGGGGCTGGAAGGTAATCTTGATAAAAAATAATTAAAATATTATAATACAATCCTTGGAGAGGTGGCTGAGTGGTTGAAAGCGGCGGTCTTGAAAACCGTTTTCCGGGCAACCGGAACGGGGGTTCGAATCCCTCCCTCTCCGCCATTTACCCTGAAAATCTCTTCTTCAATATCTCTTCAAGATACTCTTCCCCTACAAGTACATCTCGTGGTTTACTCCCCTGAGCCTGTCCAACAATTCCTTTCTCCTCCATCATTTCAATATATCTTGCCGCCTTATTGTAACCTATCTTCATCTTTCTCTGAAGGTATGAAGCTGAGGCTTTACCTGTATGGATAACTATTTTCAGAGCTTCCAAAAACTCTGATCCCTCCTCTGAGAAAATATCTTCCTCTTCTTGTGGAATATTTAATCCACCCTTTGATAAAACAGAAGAATCAAACTTTGGTTTTGTCTGATTTCTCAAAAACTTTACGACCCTTGCAACCTCTTCTTCTGAGACAAAAGAGCCATGAACTCTTATAAGCATTGAAGATGCGGGAGGCATAAATAACATATCCCCTTTTCCTAAAAGTTTTTCAGCTCCACCGGTATCTATTATTGTCTGAGAATCATGTCTTGAGGGAACTGTTAGAGCAAGTCTTGAGGGAAGATTATTTTTTATTGTTCCTGTTATAACATCTGTTGAAGGTCTTTGAGTGGCAAGGATCAGATGAATACCCGCAGCCCTTGCCATTTGAGCTAACCTTGCAACAGAGGTTTCCACATCTTTAGATGCTACCATCATAAGGTCGGCAAGCTCATCTATCACAATAATTATATAAGGCATGGGAACGATTTCATCTTCAGGCCAATCTTCAAGTTTTTTTATCTTTCCAGCTCTTATAGCTTTTACCTTTTCATTAAACATATCAATATTTCTACTTTGAAATAGAGCTAACTTTTTTAATCTGTTTTCCATTTCATAAATAGCCCACTTAAGAGCCATAGAGGCCTCTTTCGGGTCTAAAACAACTTTTGTTTTCAAATGGGGAAGCTGCTCATAGACACTGAACTCAAGCCTTTTGGGATCAACAAGAATAAAGTTGACCTCTTCAGGTGTTGCCCTGTAAAGAATACTAACAATAATGGAATGGATAGCCACACTCTTTCCCATTCCGGTGGCTCCTGCAATTAAAAGATGGGGCATTCTTGAAAGAGAGGTTACAAAAGGTTTTCCCCGAACATTTTTCCCAAGTACAATTGTCAATAAATCTTTTGAATTTCTGTATGCATCACTTTCCAAAATCTCTCTCAAAAAGATAGTTTGTCTGTTATAGTTGGGAATTTCAATTCCGAGGGTTTCCTTCCCCTTTATTCTACTTATCATTACATTTTCGGCTTTTAAAGCAAGAGACAGATCCTCGGACAGTCCTATTATTTGAGAGATCTTAATTCCTCTCTCAGGTTTATACTCAAAGGTTGAAATAACAGGGCCCGGATGATACTCCACAACTTTTCCGTTTATATTAAATTCTCCAAGCTTTTCCTCTATAATTTTCTTTTTATTGAATAGCTCCGCATCATCCACGGTTTTTACTCTTTTCGGAGGAGAATCAAGCAAAGAAAGAGGAGGAAGCTCAAATTTTCCCTTTTTGTTTTTTTTGAATTTCACCGTTTCCTCAGGCATTAGAATAATCTTTTCTCTCTTTTGTTCTTTCTTTTCTTCTTTCTTTTCCTTTTGTTTATTTTCATTCTCCATAATATTAATTTTTCTATTGCTCTCCTCTACCTTTTCTCTCTTCCTTCTCTCCCTTTGAATTTTATATTTTAATGTTATTTCTCTTATGAACAGATAAAGATTTTCCAACGCTTTTTTCAGGGAAAAATTAAAGCTTAAAATTAAAGAAATAATAAAAAGGAATACAAAAAACAGAGAGCTCCCAACCGGACTTAAAATTTTTTCCGATAGTGAAATCAGTCCATCCCCCAAAACCCCTCCGCCTCTTATGTAAAATCCTTTAACTTTAATTCTGTTGAACATTATTGAAAGTAATGGAGAAAAGGAAAAAATAATAAAAAAGTATCCCAGATAATTAACAAATCTTGTAAATCTCTTTCTCAGGTTAAAAAGATCATAGGCAATCAAGAGAATAAAAATCAAAAAAAAGTAAGAACTTAATCCAAAGATATAGAAAAAAAAGTCAGCTATAACAGCTCCTGCCTTTCCCATAAGGTTTCTCACAGGAATATTTGAAGAGGTAAACACCCCTGAATCATTCGGATAGTAAGATATAAAGCTCAACATCATAAAGAGAAAGAGGAAGAATAAAAAAACCCCTATTGCTTCTTTTACAAGTTCTTTACTCCTATCCATATCAATTAAATTATAACAGATAAATTGTCAAAAAAGAAAGGGTTTAATTGACTTTTAAATAAAAGATAAATATAATTTTTGTGGATGGAAAAATGAGAGAAATTTCATTTAAAGGTTTAATTTTCCGAAAGGATCATTTTGATAAAGGTTTTATAAGGATAAAAGGCGATAAAATAATTTCAGAGGAAAGCTCCGGAGATTTTGTTGAAGTCGATTACATAATCCCCCAGTTTATAGAAGCACATATTCACGGAGGCTGGAATTATAATTTCCAAAAAGGAGATTTTGAAGAACTCGAAAATATTCTCATAAAAAAGGGTTTTGATATAGTTATTCCCACATTAATGAATGATTCTTTGGACAATTTAATAAAAATAGCTGAAAAATTCAGAAAATACAGAGAAAAGAATCCGGAATCCATTTTCCCATTTTTGCGCGTAGAGGGCCCTTTTATAAGTGAGGAGAAGAGAGGAGCTCAGGAGATTGGTTCGATCCTAAAACCAACCTTAGAAAACATAGAGAAATTTCTAAAAATAGAAGAAATAAAAACTTTCACCTTTGCTCCTGAAATACCCAATTCCGAAATCCTGATAAAAGAAGCACTGGAAAAGGGAAAAATTCCCTCCTTTGGACACAGTAATGCGGGATTTAAAGATTTTGAGAGGATTTATAAAATGGGAGTATGTCATATGACTCATTTCCCCAATGCAATGAGTCCTCTTCATCACAGAGAAATAGGACTTACAGGAGCGGGTTTTCTATTTGACCTTGACATTGAAATTATAGCAGACAGCGTTCACACATCTCTGGATTTTCTTAAGCTTTTTTATAAAATTAAAGGCTCTAAATTTTCAATAGTGTCTGATCTTATACCTTTGGCTTATCCTGAAAACAAACAAAAAAAACTTGTAGATAAAAAGGGAATGCTTATAGGTGGGGCAACACTTATATCAGAGCAAATAAAAATACTAAAAAAAACAGGAATTAAGGTGGATGAGATTATAAAGATAGCAACTATTAACAGCAGAAAATTTTTCAAATTCCCAATCCCGGAACTCAGAGAAGGGGAAGAGGCTTCTTTCTTAATTCTTGATAAAAAGCTCAATGTAAAAAGGATTATTCACAAAGGAAAGGAGATAGTGTAAAAATGAATAGGAGTTAATTTACATTAAAGTAATTGAATGGTAAAATCAAAAATGAGATTAAAATGGGGGTTTTTAATTCTTGTTCTGATAATTATTGTTCTTGTACTTTCGGGCTACATCTATCCTCTCCTCGAATTACCCTTAAAGGTTAACTCACCCTCTTTGAAAGAAATTAAAAGAGTAAATTACTCACATATAGTTGTTTTGAGCGGAGGATGTAAAAGGTACAATATACTTGGAACCAGCACTGAAAAGAGATTGGAGTCAGCAATTGAACTTTATAAACCCAAAGCCAAAATAATATTGGCAGGGAATTTTATCTGTGGGAAAAATAGAAGAACAGGAAGAAATTTCTTAATTAAAAAGGGCATACCACCAAAAAATATAGTAGAACTTGATTATTCAAACTCAACCATTAATGATTGTAGAAAGGCTGCAGAGTTTCTAATAAAACATCGTATAGAAAAACCAATTATCATAACTTCTTTCTATCATGCCAAAAGAGTAAAATTAGTATTTGCATACTTTTATAAAAAAAAGTTTTTTCTATATTCTTCATCGACTTTTAGAGAGAAATTTGATAATCTTAAAAAAAGAAGAAGACTTCTGAAATTATTGATTCATGAATATGGAGGAATCATTTATTGGTATTTTAAAAGGCTCTTTTATTTAAAATAAATTCAAATAATTTTTAGTTCTGAGTAAATCGAATAACAAATTGAACTCAGTTGAAATCTTTGAAAAAATTTTCCGAAAAACACTTAGATTTTCTAAAAAATTATTTAATTGCACTTTTTTATAAAAATTGCTAAAGATTATTAGTGGATATTATAAACCTGACCTATTTTATTTTTAGCTACAAAATCAAGTTCAAGGCTCATCTTACCATATTCCACTGTATAAATCTCCTTTGAACTTTTTGTTAAATAATCTGTAACCTTCGGAATAATTTTATAATGATCAACAGTTTTATCATCCTTGTATAAAATCTCATCTGTCATCTCTATCATCCTCATCAAGGATAGATAGTCCCTTAAAAATTTACCATCTTCAAATGAAGCAATTTTAAGAGCTGTCTTTTGGTCAAAAAATTCAAGCGAAATCCTCTTTTTACCTTTTCTCATTGCAATTTTAGATAACTCAATTGCCATCTGTTTCAAAACTTCAAGAAGGTCATCATCTATCTTGTTGTTGCTAACCTTTATCTTTCTTACAAAGCTAAACCTAACCTCAACCTTTAAATTTGTTTTGATTAAAACCTCTCTCTCCTTAACAACAATATTATTAATTTTAATATCCTTCTTTACCCTTAAAGCTTGAAGATTAAATTTAACTGCCACAGAATTTATCCTCATACTATTTTTTCGGAAAAAACCAAAAATATTTTAATGCTACTTTTCCTAATCTTTTTCTACAAGAAAACTCTTTAAAATAGAGCCAATCAAGAAAGTTAAATACTATTTTCTAATATGTAATACAATAAGAAAATGTTTAAAAAAATAGAAATTTTCGGAAAAATTTCGGATTATTGTGTACCCATTATATGGAAAAATTTTTTAAAAATGAGAAAAAATTCAAAAAAAATCGGAAAAAATTTAAACCTATGTGTATATATAATATGAAAGATTTTTTTCAGAAGAAAATATCAAAAAAAATGAAAAATTTTCGGAAAAAATCTGAATTAATGTGTATATATAGTATGAGTGAAAATTTTAAGAGAGTGGCGGATTGTAGAGATACTTCAAAAACAGACAAATTATTAAAAATTTTATTCTCTACAGCCCCTTCCCTCTCTTAATTAAATATATTTAAAATTAAGGGGGTAAGATGAAACAAAATATGAAAAAACAAAAGAGCATAGTAATCAATAATTATGAGGGAGAACTTGCTTATTCTCTCTCCTCCGGATTTCAATCTTCTTCCCCAAAATTATATTCTCCTCCTATGTTATCTTCTTCCCCGAATTTATATTCTCCCCCGGCAAAGATAAAATATAATTCCACTTCCCTTGAAATTGCCTCCATGGCTTTTGCCTCTCTTGTTGAGGATACTTTTTATGAGGCTTGGGATACTCGCTTTGAAAGATTAAATAAAATAATTCACCATACTCCTCCCGAATTTATTGCAAAGCTTGCGGTTTTTTCAAGAAAAGAGATGAAACTCAGAACATTTCCCCTCTATCTTTTAGTAACAGCAATAAAAAACGGATTACATAAGAAAAACCATAAGATTTTTAAAAGAGCAATAACTTCAACCATAGATAGAGCGGATGAAATTTCTGAAATTCTTGCAATATATCAGAGGGTAAATGGGAGAATAAGGCCGTTAGCAAACATATTAAAATCAGGAATCGGAGAAGCATTCAATAAATTTAATGAATACCAATTTTCAAAATATAAAAGGAATAAAAGTATTGTAAGTTTGAGGGATGCACTTTATTTAACACACCCGGTTCCCAAATCAAAAGAGCAGTCCGAGCTTTTCAGAAAGATTGCCAAAAACAATCTTCAGGTCCCCTATACATGGGAAGTAAAGCTTTCTGAAATTCCGAAGGAAAACATTAAAGAGAGAAGATTGTTCTGGAAAGATATAATCTCAGAAAGAAAATTAGGCTATATGGCTGCTATCAGAAACCTCAGAAACATCCTTGAAGTTGCGGATAAAGAGCTTATAGAGTTAATATCAAAATACATAAAAGATGAAAAACTTATAAAAAACAGCAAAATCTTTCCATTCAGAATTTTGACAGCCTATATTATAATTAAAAGTTTGTTGAATAAAAGAGAAGAGAATGAGAAAGAGATTTTAGATATTTCTAATGTTCGTAGTATATTAAACTCACTCCGCTTAGCACTTGAGATCTCAATTCGGGAAAATTTTCTTGATAATGAATTCTGGCAAAGGGATGATAGGGTTTTAATAGCCGCTGATTTTTCAGGCTCTATGAAAATTGGTCTTTCACTAAAATCAATAATTACCTTGAAGGATATAGCTCTCTTTTACGGCTTAATTTCAAGAAAATATTTGAAAAACTCCCATTTCGGAGTTTTCGGGGAAGAATGGAAAATCCTTGATGATATTTTTGAAGGAGAGGATGATATATTCAGTGCATACGAAAAAGCTCTTTCAATAGATGTGGGTAAAACTACAAACGGCCATCTTGCGCTTAAATGGCTTGAAGAAAATAGAATTGAGGTGGATAGAATAATGTTTTTTACGGACTGTATCCTATGGAACTCAGCGGAAGAATCTTATTTTTACTTCAGAGAAGATGTTGTTGCAAAAACATTTTATGAATACAAAAATAATCATCCGAAAACTAAAATCTATCTTTTTGACCTTGTAGGATATGGAAGAACACCTATAGATGTAAGGGAAAACGGAGTTTACTTTATCTCAGGATACTCAGATAAAATATTTGATGCAATAAGCTATTTTGAAAATGGCTCAAATATGGTGAAGATGATAAATGAGTATGAGATTTGATAAAATTCAAGCATATCTTTAAAATACAGGTAATTATTAAAAAATTCCGAAAAAGCTTGACAAATGATTAAAAATATGATATATATAATGTATGATACAATGTAAATTAATTAAAACTGACCAAGGGGGAGCAGTTTTTATATACTGAGCCTCGCCTCTTATTGACTTGTGAAAATATTTAGGAGGTGAGGTATGCTCAATAAAATGTATAAGGATTTTTTTAATGAAGGGAAAAAAAGGCTTAATAAATTAAGCTCTGGCTTACCTTCTCAGGTAGCTGAGGATTTGATTAGCAATACTTTTTTTAAAGTGCTTAAAAGGCTTGATCCCTCAAAGTCTTACGCCCAGAAAAAAAGTTACTTTTTGTCTGCTTTGAGAAACGCTCTTTTAAACTACATAACAAGAGATAAAAAGAGAGAAAGATCTATGGATTTAAACAGCTTTTCAGCTTCAGAAATTACAGATCCCGTATACTATGTAACCTTAAATGAGCTTCAATTAAGAGCTTATGAAATTGCAAACACTCTTTTATCATCCGAGAAAATCAGAGAAGGCTTTAAGTTAGCCTATATGCTTAGAAATGGGCATACCTTTGAAAGCATTAGAGCCCTAACGGGTATCCCGGTAAGCACAATAGAAAGAAAAAAAGAGAGAGCCTTAAAAAATCTTGAAAAGATAATGGATCAATTAA
Source organism: Candidatus Aminicenantota bacterium (assembly GCA_027031485.1). Classification (GTDB taxonomy): domain Bacteria; phylum Acidobacteriota; class Aminicenantia; order JAMOAD01; family JAMOAD01; genus JALXDT01. The sequence continues at coordinate 20,635 of JALVQI010000077.1, forward strand.
GCTTTTACCAACCTTGGCAATACAGAGTGGTATTAAATATTATTTTTGAGCAATTGGAATTTAATTATGAGGAGGAGGTTTCTCTTCTCCTTTCAGCATAAAAAAAGGGGGGTAAAATGGCAGTATTGGAAGTTATAAGTGTTAGCAAGAAAAGAAGAAGCATTATGGTGGTTGTAAAAAAAGAGGGAAAATCAAGAACCTTTCACCTTCACTGCAAAGATTCAAGAAATTGCTTTTACTGGATAGATCCAAATAGTCAATATTACTGCAGCAGGTGGGGATACAAGACAGATAGTGGGGATATAAGAGAGATTGAGCTTCCGATATATGATCCGATATTTCGGTAAGATTATTTTTGACGAAAAGAGACAGACATCTTTATTAAATAATAAAAAGGATATATAATTTATTTTATTAGATTATAAATATAGGAGGTATAAATGTTTGAAAAAGCTTTGGAAAAAATCAAACCCATTACAAAACCCATTGTATTTATTTCAGACACAGGAAAAGGTGTAGGGGCAAGGAATGGTTCCTACTTTATTTTAAATGATGAAGGCTGGATTTTGACCATAGCCCATATCTTCAATGAGGAAAACATCGGGTTGAAAAGATTTGATTACTGGTTAGGGGAGGATGGTGTTAAAATCGCTGAAAAATATGTTGATTTTGAAAGTGATATTGCAGTTGCAAGAATTGAACCTTTTAATCCCGAGAACATAAAATATTATCCTATCATCAAAAATCCCGACAGATTAATTAAAGAAGAGCCTCTTGCTTTTATAGGTTACTCAGCTCTAAAACCTGTTGCGAGCTTGGATAGCAACGGAAATTTTACCCTTTCATACAAGCGATTGGAGCTTATTGAAGATGAAGATCTTGTAGTGGGAAATTATATAGGGGATAGAACGGAGAACAACGGGTTTTTTTTGGAGACCTCAGAGCCAAGCATTGAAGGACAGAGCGGAGGTCCTCTATTTGACAGAGATGGAATTGTCTGGGGAGTTCAGAGCAGAAGGGCAAAGCATGAAACAACCACAATTACAGTGGAAAATGGTATTGAAAAAAGACAAGTATCAATAAAAGAGTGTGCCTGGTCAGTCCACCCTTCAAGAATAGTTGAATTTTTAAAAAAACATAATATTAAGTTTGAGATGGAGAGGTAAGGGGTAGGGGAAAATTCTTAATAAGGAAAATTTACACTAAAACAGTACTCGTGGGGAAAATTTTCCTTGACAAAAGAAAAATAATTTTATATTAATAAATATAAAATTTATATTAGGGGGGTAATATGTTTAGAGAAGCATTAAAAAAAGCAATGAGTTTTACAAAACCAGTTTTTTTTGTTGATTATGAAGAGAATTTTGTCAAGTTAGCAGAAGGGATGGGAACTTATTTTATTATCAACGAAGAAGGTTGGATTTTAACAGTCGCCCACATTTTCAAAACCCAAAATGGAGAAATAGCAAAAAACAGAAAATTTTCATGGAATGCTTCTGATGCAGAAATTGATAAATTAATAATAAGTGAAACAGATGATATGGCTCTTGTAAAACTAACTCCATTTAAAGAAGAAAATGTACAATATCCTAAATTTAAAAACCCGGAGAAAAATATAGATACTGGTGTTTTTCTCTGCAAACTTGGATTTCCTTTTAACGAAATTAAATTAGGTTATGATAAAAACAGTGACTCAATTACTTTTAGTAAGGGCTCTTTACCTGTTACTTTCTTCCCTTTAGAAGGTATGTATACTAGAAATGTATTAGATAGAAAGTCAGAATTAATTGAAATTTCAACCCCTGGAATTCCTGGGCAAAGTGGTGGTCCTATATTTGATAAAGAAGGAATTGTTTGGAGCATTATAACAAATAATACTTCAATCAAATTAGAAGTTCCAATTCCAAATCAATATATTCATTTAACGTGGGGGATCCACCCGAAAAGAATAGTTGAATTTTTACGAAAGAATAATATTAAGTTTGAGATGGAGAGGTAAAGAGCGGGGGAAAAATTCTTGACAAGGAAAGTTCACACAAGAACAGTAATTGCGGGGGAATTTTTCATTGACAAAATAAAAAAAATCTTATATTAATAAATATAAAATTTATGTTAGGGAGTTAATATGAGTCAAAAAAAATATGATGATTGGGTAACAAATGTTCCTTGTGAAGAGCATGATCGCTTAAATCTTAGTCTTTTCCCAAATGAAGAATATTTTATTGACTCCTATGCTAAAAATTCAATCCTTGACATCGGATGTGGGACAGGACATAGAACATTTCCATATTTTGAAGAAAAAAGAATATATTATCTCGGAGTTGAAAAGTTTCCACATTTAATTGAATGTAGTAGCTATCAAGATAAAATACTACAAGCAGATTTTGCAGGGGATGATTTTGTAGAATTGCCTGCGCTTCAAAACAAAAATTTTGATCTTTGCGCACTTTTTGGTGGTGTTTCAAACGGTTTAATTGATAATAATATCAGGCAAAATGCATGGAAAAATATAGGTATATTAGCTGATTCAATATGTAATTATATTTTGCTCGATACACTTAACCATTTTAATTGGTTTGAAACTGCTGAAAAGGGGCAAACATTAAAATTGTTAAACTTTCTCCCTCCTCAGTACTTCTATTCAAAAAAAGAGATAGAAAATTTAATAAGCACAAATAATTTAACAATAGTAGAAACAATGGAAGAACCAGTCGGGACATACAGAAGAATTCATTATCTTCTAAAGAAAAATATTTAAAACATAAATTTATAAAGTAAATATTACAAAACAAGGAAAAATGTAGGAGTTTTATGAAAATGTCAATGCTTGATGATGCTAAAAATTTTATTAGGAATAATAAAATAACCAAAGCAGAAATATTTGAAAATATTTCCTTAAATAGAAAAAAATTTCCTAAGAGATTCATATTCGTAAAATTAAAAAAGTATGTTAGCAATTTTTTAAAAAACAAAAGTATTGAACCAAGGATGATAGGCATCGCTGGCATTAGAGGGGTGGGTAAAACCACTCTCTTGTGGCAAATAGGTGATTTTGTGAAAAACAATTTTAAGGATACTGATATCTATTTTCTGAGTATGGATATAGCAAGTGATTATGGTTTTGAAAGCAGAATCATAATAGAGGCTTTAAAAGAGAGCGTTTCCTCGCAAAAAAAATTCGTTTTACTGATTGATGAAGCCCAATATATGGAAAACTGGTCTCTTATGCTAAAAATAATTTATGATAAATTTAAGAACTGTTTTATCATAGCCACGGGAAGTTCTTCTCTGTTGATTCACTCAACTGTTGATTTGTCAACAAGATGGAGTATTGAGTCTCTTTATCCTCTCAGTTTCACGGAATTTATAATGATTAGATCATGGCTTAAAACCAATGGAGAAAAAGGTATATTCCCTGAGAAAGGGCTTGGTGAGAAAATAAAAGATGCTCTCTTTTTCTCGGGAAATACAGAGGATTTGGTTGCGAAATTGACTAATATTGAAAATAATATCTTAAGATATTTCACTGTGCTCAAAGAATTTCCAAAGGAGCAAAGATGGAATAATTACCTGAAAGAATACATCTTTTATCACAATATATCACGTTTGATTACGATAGATGAAAAGAATACGATTCTTAACAGGACCTTTGATTTGCTTCACAGAGTATTATATCAGGATTTAAAAGAATTTTATGAACATAATGAAATCAGAAAAATTCAAAGGTTTTTAATTATGTTGGCTCTTTCAGATGAAATTAATAAGGAAAAAATTTCCCAATCCTTGGGAGTTAAAGTGGAAAGAATAGATAAAATCATAGAAAGTCTGATAAAATCTGAATTACTCCTTAGATTTTCAACCTATGGAGGGGTTAAAACAAGGATGAAAAAGGAAAAATTATTTTTTATATCTCCGACCATAAGATACGCAATTATAAAACAACTATTTTCCAAAACAGAAAAATTTCATTCCAAACTTTATGAAGATATTACAGCCTTGTATCTGAAAAAGCTTTTTAACGGATTAGTTTTATACGGAGGCACAGGGAAAGAGAAATCTCCTGATTTCATTATAGAGATTGATAATAAAATCATACCGATTGAGGTCGGAACAGGCAAGAAAGATTTATCTCAACTGGATTCAATAAAAGATAAGAAATATGGCTTGCTTATAAATTTTAACTCTGACAAACTTCAGAGGAATAATGATAATGTGGCGATCCCTCTGAAATGGTTTTTACTTATGTAAAAGCCGGAAAGTTCCTGTTTTTTCAAACACAAGAAATCAAGTCATTGTTTTGATTTTCTTTCAAGGATAAGATGTCTTAAAATTTTCTTCCCATATTATACAGAAAATTTATTACCTTATTTTAATTTATAACAATCCCCTCTCTCCCCATATAAACACACTCCCTGCCTTGTAAAATCTCATTTCCTATAATTCCGTCCATTCTCATCAGGTTTTTTAGGTGGTATTCTATTGCAGAGGGAAGGGTGCCGAATTTCAGAGGGATTTCAAGGTTTCCGAATTTTGTTTTTATAATCTTTGTTTGTGTGGTGTGTTTACCTATTCCATGGTAATAATCGGTAAAATCATCTGACTCTTCCCCGGCTATTTTTAAAAACTCTTCTGAAATAATATAAGAAATAAAAGAGCCTGTATCAAAGAGCATTCTTTTCTCTTTTTTATCTATTTTAAGATTAAAGTAGGGAAATACATTGTTTTTAAAATTGAGATTGAGCTTTATTAATTTACTATCTTCTGAAGGGGAGTATTCCGAAGGAGTGTAAAAAAATATATTCCCTCTCATACCATTTTCTTCTTTAAGCCTGAAAACAGTGTAAAACCGATTCAATATATCAAGGCCTATAACTCCTTTTATACTATGCCCTAACTCTCTTGATACTGTCTTTGCGTCAACTCCCATATATGAAGGAAGAACTTTAAACCTTTCGCCCTTTATCTCAATGATTTTAAGATCTCCGAAGCTTTTTAAAACACTGGTGGATATTAAAAATCTCTTCTTTGTGTATGTCTCAAGATAAAGATTTTTCTCAATCCCTATCCTTTCACTATCATTTAAAATTATTTCAGAATCATAATAACCGCTCTTTATAACCATTTTTGAAAATCCTCTCACTCAAATTTTACAGTATAATTTTTATTTGTTCAAATTAAATGATGAATATGGAAACAGAGGGAGAAATAGCATTGAGGTGGGGGAAATGGTGAATTGTTAATCGTGAATCGGAGTTATTAATGTTCAATTTATTGTTTTTAGTTATTTTTTTTATTTTAATTTAATTAACCGTAGGGGCAATTCATGAATTGCCCCTACAATACATATTACACCGATTCACCAAGATATTTATTAAAAAGATGAGCGATCCCTGAATCTTCTTCGGCTTCCAAATTTATATTGTTGTAGGATTCGTATTCATCACTAATGCTTTTCAATATTTTATAGATTTCTCTCAGGCTCATCTCCTTTTCAACAGGAATTATTTTAAATAGTTTTGCTTTATAATCACTCCAGTTTTTATTGATTTTAAGGGTTTTAAGAATAAAGTATTTTAAAGGAATATTGTATTTAGACAAAAGCTCATGATAAACCGAATGATTGGAAGGGTCAAAATGTATTTCCCAATCAGCATAAAGATATTTTACTCCCAAGTACGGAAGAAAAGGATAGACAAAGCTTATGCTCATACTGCATCCACCGCATCCGCAACCCTCTCTGACTTTTACCATATGAGTGATTTTAACTCTGTGCTTTAAAAGGAATTCCTCCAAAAAATTTATATTCTCATAATACATAAAAAGAACCGGTGCATTTATAATTCCATAACTTTTGGTTTTTATCTCAACTTCCATAAGTAAAATTTCAGGCTCAGAATAATCAACATCGCGAAATGTTGCTCCTCTGCTTAAATCAAGATGAATATTAATATTATCCTTAAGCTTTAACCTTCGGATATCCTTTATTGTGACTCTGTTTTTGTATTTAAAGGCTATATCAGGAGGAAACAGATTATAATCCCTACTTCTTTCTCCAATAAGATCAACTATCTCATAATCTTTAATCTTCGGAGTGTTTACCTCAAATTTTGCAATTTCTCCCCAATAGTCTGTGTGAACAAAAAGATTAGGCAATTCCGTAACACCATATCTGAACCCCTTTTTAAAAGAAAATTCAAAGAGATCTCTGAAATCTGATCCCGCACTCGGATACCAGCATAGTCTTTCATCTCCTCCTATTCTTTTTTTAAGAGCTTGAAGCTTTTTTTCAGCTTCAGAATTTTCTCCCTTTAACATATCAAGTATTTTCATTCAAACCTCCTTTAAAAAGAGAGAAGGGGGAGCCCCTCTCTCTTATTCAGTTTTAATATTGTGAAAGGGTGACAAAATTAACCCTACTCCAGCGATAAATGTCAGGTAAGCACCTATGCCCACATAACCTAAATCTCCACCTGCAAGAAGATAATAGAAGAAAGCAAGTACAATAAAGATCCCAGTAAAAACTGAGAGTAATTTCGGCTTTTGCCCTTTATAGCTCATATACATAATAAGAAGAGAAAGAAGTGGAATAAGGTACACGAGGTAAATAGAAGGAGGGAGTGAAGTATTCTCATTGCCAAAGGCACTGGCAAGATCAGATAATCCCTGACCAACGGAAACAATTTTGTACCCCGGAATGGATACAATTCCAAAATCAACCCAGGGCAAAAAGAAAGAGATAAGAAGAACAAGGGAAAAAACATTCTCCCATTTTTTGAAAAAATCTTTCATAGTTAACCTCCTTAATTGCTTAAAAAGCCCACTTTATTTTCAGCCTTATAATTTTTTTCCTCATAGATAAGATTCAGGATTTCATCAATAGTCGGTTTTTCACCGGTTATTATTGCTTGAAGCTCAACCTTCTTTGCTATATTAAATATTTCCGCGCCGGTAAGCTCTTTTTCAGCTAAGACAGAATATTCTTCTTCCGAAAAATCCGGAAATTTCTCTTTCCAGATTAATTTTCTAAGCTCATATTCGGGTGGAGTGAACTCTATCTTAAATAAGAATCTTCTTGAAAAGGCATCATCCATATTAATATCAAGGTTTGTGGTGGCAATACATATCCCCTCAAATTTTTCCAATTCCTCCAAAAGAATATTTTGGATAGTATTTAATGTTTGATCAACCGAGCGTTCAACAGCCACCCTTTTTGAAATAACTCCGTCAGCTTCATTTAAAAGAAGAATCGGAGCTATCTTTTCCGAATCCAAATATTTATAATACTCAGAAAAAACCTTCTTCATGTTTTTTTCAGAGCTTCCGAGCCATTTTTCCTTTATTGAGGAAAGGTCCACTTGAAATATTTTTCTGCCGGTTTTTCTTCCGAGCTCATAAACAGAAGCGGTTTTGCCTGTACCGGGAGCTCCGTAAAAGAGAGCGACAATACCGGAGGGAAAACCTTTTTTGGAAAGCTCTTTTTTAATCTTTTCAAACCTATGTTTGCTAATTGCACTTTCAATCAGATTTAAGGTTTTCCGGATTTTATCAGGGAAAAACAGTTTTTCTTCTCTCTTTGAAGGTTCAAGGACAGAAAAGAATTTTGATTTCATACTTTCCCTTGCGGTTTCAGCTATGGATTTTAACCTGAACTCAGAATATTTCAAAACTTCATCATTGACAGTTATACTGCCCTCCCCTATATTTTCAGTAATACTTTTAATAATTACAACTCCATCCTCTATGCTTTTCAGAGTTTGAGTGTAAAGCTTTTTCCAAAAAGAGGCTGCTCGGGAGGTGCTTTCAAATAAGGCATCCAATATATAATCAAAGGAGTAAATCCAATCATTCTGATTCAATTTTTCTTTGGCAATCAGAGTAAGAATGAAAATTCTCTCTTCAACCGTATAAGGGTAAAGGTATCTTTTGAAAATGGGATTTATTATTTTTAATCTTTTTGATCTAAGTTCTATCTCTCTCCAAATATTTTCGGGAGTTTTCACGGCTATATTTGTTTTTTCTTTTAGAATATCAGATATAAAGGAGATTAGCTCCGTAAATGTATTGAATGGCTTTCTCTCCTTATTAAGAAGAATTTTGAAAGCTTTGTCTTTAAGGGTGATTATAGGGTAGAGAGAATGCTCTTTATAATTTAAGGATATTATATCCTGCGTTCCTAATTCCACAAGCCTTCCCAATAGAATCAGATAATTATCCTCTGATAATCTCTTTTTCTTTTTAAATTCCAATGTATTGACTTTTCCCTTTTCATTTATCTCTCTGATTAGATGGTAAAGGGTTAGAGCCTCTTCTATACTGATCCCGAAACTTTGAGATATCTCCCTTATTAAAGGGGTTTTCCCCGGTTTTAAAAGAGAAAGCTTCCCCTTGTAATTAACAATTTTAGAAAATAAATTTTCCATTTAAACCTCCTTTTAAATTAATTTCTCTATTCATTTGAATTATTTCTCAGCTCATCCATAAGCAAAGATTGAAATAGTGCATTAAGAACTTTATCGGAGCTAAGAGATCTTACCTTCCATTCAAAATTTCTTCTTATCTCTTTAATAGCATTTACATAAACATTACCATTAATCTCCGCTCTTTCTCTTATCTCCTTTTCACTAAACTTTATTACATTGGAAAGACAGATAAAATCTCCACCAATATATTTTGGGATTCCTTCAAGTGATCTAATTCTGTTTTGAGAGCAATCAAAATCTCCTTCCACTATTTCCGGAGCTCCCTTTAAATCTTGAAGCCTATTCCTTGAACAGTCAAAATTCCCATTTACAATTTTAGGAGAACCTTTGAGGGATGGAAGAAGATTTTCAAAAACATAGATGCTGCCACCTATCTCTTTCGGTACATCTTCCAAACTGAGAAGAAGATTTTCATAGCAGATAAAATCTCCTCCCACATACTTAGGTCCCCCTTTCAGGCTTTTTAGTTTGTTTACCGAACAATCAAATGTTCCGCTTATAAATTCAGGTATACCTTCAAGTGTTTCAAACTCATTGTCTGAAATATTTAAGGAACCTCTTACTCTTTTAATTTTGGGAAGCCATTTTTTAAGCTTATATGAATTTAAAATGATATCACCTCTGTATGTTCTCTCCCGATTTTCCGAATTTTTATGACCGACTACAGCTTTTATTCCTTCAATTTCTTTTATTTTTAACCTGTAGTAAGGGATTAAAGGCTTTTGTTTCAATACTTCTTCAAATAATTTTCTCACGGAAGACCTCCTTTTCAATTGTTGCTGAATTTTATCAAAGCTTTATTCATAATGTTTTTAATTGAATCTCTTATAAGGGAAATAACATCTTCGTTTATTATCTCTATTTTATTGTCCATAGGTGCATTGTGTATTGTTTTGACTATATCCCTTACAGGGTCTTCAGCATTTTTGTATGAGGCTGAAATCAAAAGATTCGGTATTCCCTCTTCGTTGATTACATATGAATCACATAGAGGTTGAAAAGGAAGAGTGTAAAAAGGAGGATTTCCCGATTGATAATCAATCGGGAAATCCTCTCCCGCCTCATAGTAAAATATAGAATCTCCTACCCCCGTAACATCAAGATTTATAGCAGCCAAGGGATTATTTTCATTAAGATAACCCCTTACCCCCAACATCCCGCTCTCCTCTCTGTCTGTTAAAACTATCTCCGTATAATCATTTAAAAATTCCTGTAAGGATAAAAGTATGGCCACACTTGATGAATTATCATTGTAACCCAAACTACCTTCATAAACATCATAGTGAGCTATCAGAGCCAACTTTTTATCGGAATGAGCAGGAATTATTATATTCGCCCAATTATCACCTCTCTGTAAAATATAATCTCTCTCTATCATCTCCAAAATCCTTCCGAATCTTTCCTCTTTATTCCTTGAAGTGATGGCTTTAATTATATCTATCATCTTTTTTAGCTCTTATTTATTTTACTTCCTAATTTTCCTCTTTTTCTTTTTCAGATTTTTCTTTTTCAGAATTTTCCTTTTTAGGAAAGGGAATTCCCTCAAAAGGAAAAACTTTTATTTCTCCTGAAGGTGCTCTATAAAACCAGGCGGGCTTTTCTTTTTTTTCTTCTTCTTTAATTTCTTCTTTCTTTTCTTCTTTTATTTTTCCGAGAAGCAAGTGATAGGTGTTTGAGCTTCCTTCTCCTTTGATTACTACCTCTATTTTCTTTTGATCTGCGCTTTGGCTTATAATTTCTATTTCTCTCATATTAACCTCCCTTGATTTAAATTTATTAAATTTCAATGTATCATACATTATGATACCATATTTTTAAATTTTTGTCAAGTACTAAATCCGATTTTTTTATTTTAACTCAAAATTATAGTACAAAAACAATTTACCTTTCCGAAAATTTTCACTATTTTCTTTTTTCCCTTGATATATATTAATACACAATAATTTTTATTTTTTCCGAAAAATCAGAAATTTTTTTTAATTTTTTTTAAAATTTCATCATCAAGCTTGGATAGATAGGATTTTGTTTTCTCTATATCATTCCTTATTTGCTCTATATCTCTTATTGTTTCTTTTTGATCTACATAATATTCAGGTTCAAGATTAAAGTTATCAAAGATTTCATCTTTTTTCACCAAAGCCATAAAATCATTAGTTAGATTATTTTTCATTATTTTTCGGTAAATAGGTTCAATCTCTTGTGCGTTTTCTCCCAATTTGACAAACAGAATATTGCTATCTCTTTTCTTTTTTCTTAAAATCAGAATGGAAAATTTTGCGAAAGTATTTTTAACCCAATCGGTAGGAGGCTGAAAAACAGAATCAATAAGATTTTTCTCTATTAAATTCTTTCTGAAATCAATATCCCTTCCGCCTCTTGAAAGAAATCCCTGAGGGACTATAATAATGGAAACTCCCTCCTCTTTCATTGATGCAATCACATGGCTTATGTAAAGAGATACAGGTCTTGCTCTATGAGGAATAAGCCTATTGGAAAATCTTTTAAATGTATCCTTTCTCGTATCAACAAAGAACTCAAGACGATCAAAAAAGCTCAAATTGCTAACAATCACATCAAATTTTTTAAGGATATTCTTACTTTCAATAAATTGAGGTTTTTTTACCGGATTTCCTATCTTTATTTCATAATTTTCCCTTCCGCTTAACAATAATTTTAAGAGAACTCTCAAATACTCCGAACTATCAATAATTTCCGCATATAAAAAATCTTCTTTTTCACTTGCCGAAACTAAAAAGTGCCCCGAATACTCAAAGGGATTGTAAATTTCAATTTGCTCAATATTATCTGACTCTTTTCTTAAAAAGTTTACTAATTTTCCCGCTTCCTCCTCGATCTTTCTATAATCCACACCTCTTTTTTCCGTATAATACTTAATGTCTTCAGCCCTATTAAAGACAGTTTTTACTTCCTGTTCATCCTCAATAGTAAGAATTTCATTTAATATTTCAGAGGAAGAATTCTTTGTATCAATAGAATTTATTAAATCTTTCAAATACTCATAATTAATTTTATATTTTTTGCAAACAGGCTCGCTTTTAAATTTATTTATTAATTTTGATAAAGATCTTGTTTTAAGTTCCGTTTCATTCAAAAAATTTTTCCCACATCTTAGATCCAACAAACGAAAGAAAAGAAAAAACAGGACAGTATCAATATTCCCTCTCTGTTTCAAAAATGATGTTAAGGTAATTTTAGAAGGTCCCATCAATAGCTCCGATTATCTTTAAATATACTATCAAAAAAATACTCCATCTCTTCCTTGTAGAGCTTTTTTAAATCAGCTATATATTTATCTCTCATTATCATCTTTTTGTAAAGCTCCACAGCTTCCCTCTGTTTGGATTCTTCCGGATAGGTCAGAATAATCTTTTTCAGAGTGTCGGTTGAAACAAACCTTACAATTGAACCATAGGTCTTTCTCTTTATTTCATCTTTCCCCTTTTTACTGTTTAAAAAAAGCCACAAAAACTCGGGTAAAATCGGTGCATTTTCTTTTAAACGCACCACTACAAGCTGGGAAGATGGGATTATCATTCTTTCCTCTGTGTCATTCGGCATAATTCCGGCACTGTATGAACTACTTTTAGCCTTAATAACTATATCTTTTGGTTTTAAAAAATATTTTTCCTTCGGACTTCTGATTTTTCCCGTATTATCTTCTTTGATCTCTATCTTTATTTTCTTCAAATTATTTAAATTCACTTCCCCTCTTTCATCAATATCTTTAAGCTCTAATATTTCCACCTCCTTACCATCTAAATCTTCTCTCAAATTTCTAATTATTATTCCCGAAAAAATCTCCGCATGATTTTCAAGCAAATTTTCAATATGTAAAAATGTTGTCATTACAATCCTCTCTCTATTTTCTACTTTATTATAGCATACATTAAAAGCTGGCATAAATTTTCCCTGTTTTCCTTTATTTTCAAATACCTTTATATAAGATATAATTATAAATCTGAAAAAGGAGGAGAGAATGAAGTTGCCGTTTGCAGAACCATTTAAAATAAAAATGGTGGAGAATCTGAAAAGGACAACAAAAGAGGAGAGAGAAAAATATATCAAGGATAGTTATTATAATCTTTTTAATTTGAAAAGCGAGCTTGTATTCATAGATCTTTTGACAGATTCAGGTACAGGTGCAATGAGTGATATTCAATGGAGTGAGCTTATGAAAGGGGATGAGAGTTATGCAGGTTCCCGCTCATACTATCAACTGAAAGAGGCAATAAAAGATATTTTAGGCTTTGAATATTTTCTGCCTACCCATCAGGGAAGAGCTGCTGAGAATGTGCTGTTTTCGGTTCTCATTAAAAAAGGAGACATAATTCCCGGAAACTCTCATTTTGATACAACAAAGGGACATATAGAGTTTAGAGGAGGCAAAGCTGTTGACTGCACAATAGATGAGGGATTTGACCCAACGTTGAATTATCCATTTAAGGGAAATGTTGATTTGAATAAACTTGAAAGGGTTTTTAAGGAAAATCCAATTGAAAAAATACCTTTTGTAATTGTAACAATAACAAATAATACTGGCGGAGGACAGCCTGTATCCCTTGAAAATATCAAACAGGTTTCAGCTCTTTGTAAAAAGTATGGAGTTAGACTTTTCATAGACGGAGCAAGGTTTGCGGAGAATGCATATTTTATCAAAGAGAGAGAGGAAGCTTACAAAAACAAAACAATAAGAGAAATCGTAAAGGAACTGTTTTCCTATGTTGATGGAATGACAATGAGCAGCAAAAAGGATGGAATGGTAAATATGGGTGGTTTTATTGCTATGAGGGATCCAGAGCTTTTCAGAGAGGCAAGTGTTTTTAATATTATGTTTGAAGGGTTTGTCACCTATGGGGGAATGAATGGAAGGGATATGGCTGCTCTTGCAAGGGGGCTTTATGAATCTACGGAATACGATTATCTTGAATACAGAGTCAAGCAGGTTGAATATCTTGGTAAAAAATTAAAAGAATACGGAGTTCCCATACTTGAACCTGTCGGCGGGCATGCTGTTTTTATTGATGCAAAAAGATTTTTTCCCCATATTCCTCAAAGCGAATATCCGGCACAACTTCTTGGAGTTGAACTCTATATAGAGGGAGGAGTAAGAGGGGTTGAAATAGGAACAATACTTGCGGACAGAGACCCTGAAACCGGAAAAGAGAGATTTCCTAAGCTTGAACTCCTTAGACTTGCCATACCAAGAAGGGTTTATACAAACAATCATATGGACTATGTTGCAGTCGCCGCTGCAAATGTATTTGAAAAAAGGAATGATATAAAGAGAGGCTTTAAAATAATATACGAAGCTCCGATAATGAGACATTTTACAGTTAAACTAAAGAGGCTTTAAAGTAAAATAATCATGATACCACAGCACTGTCCGGAGAAATTTCAGTCCTCAAGAAGGCAGTAAAAATCAGTTAGCGTAAATAAATTAAAGTTGTGTTAAATCTCTTTACCCATGTGTCTCCTTCATATCTTCTTATTATTCCTCCTATCCCCCTCCTGGTGATTAATCTCATTATCTATGATAACATTGTATCTTGATATCCCATGGGACACCTCCTGTGTGGATTTTTTTGTAAATACTTGTATATTATACATCTTCACGCGGAGGTGTCCCAATTCTTCATTTTTTCCGGACACCACTGGAATGTTCCAATTCAAATTGACTTTTTTGAGAAATTGTGGTTATATCTTTTTTATGCAATCTCCAGAGGAGGTCATCAGATGAAAAAATTTTATCTCTTTTTCCCAATTATTTTTCTTTTTATTTATTCAGGATTTTCTTTCGAAAAGAAAGAAGAAACCCTGACCTGGGGTGGAGATGCAATAATTAGTTATAATGCAGGTTTTGCGAAAAATGTAATGAAAAATAGAGGAGGAGTTTCCTTATTTAATCTGGAACTTGCCGAGAATGATTCTCCCGGTGCCGGGTTCAGTGATAAGGGTCCAAGTTCTGATGTGATATGGGGAAAGAATAGGGGAAAAAAACTTATTTTTTTAAAGGATAATAGGGCTAAAAGAGCGTGGCTTGTAACTTTTTTTGTCCATAGAGGTAAATATCCTTTGAAATTTAATATAAATGGTCATAAGGGAGAGTTTAGACTCTGGGATTTCAGTAAAAATCGTGAAGCGTACAGGTGGGTTGAATTTCCACCTCAATGGTTAAGAAAAGGAAAAAATATAATAGAGGTATACTGTCCTGAAGCAAAGAATAGAGACGAAGGCTGGGAGCTTTATGTCTCCCGTGCTGATGAATTTGCAAAAGGAGGGGGATTTCCTCTCAAAATTTCTAATAATTTATTGAGAAAAGTCGTTAAATCAGTTTATGCGGGAGAGCTGGGATATACTGAATTATATTTACCCGGAGACTACTCCTTAAAATCTTTTGACGGAGGAAAAACATGGAAAAAATATTCTCTGGGAAGTGATAAAAAAACAAGGGGTGAATATTCTTTGAGAATAAGCCTTGAAAGATACAGAAAAAGAGGATCACTTATAACTCCTGTTATAGATACATGGAGAGGTTCTTTAAAAAAACCTTTCGTTCCGATGGGAGAGGTTGAAAGAATTGAAGTGACCGCAGCTTCTGAAATCCCTCCTGATACGGGCGTAAAGTATTATTTGAGAAAGGGTTCTGATATGAGTCCTTACGGAAAAAATTGGAGTGAATATAAATTAATTGGTTCCGGCGGAAATTTGAAATATACAATAAAAAGAGATCCTTTTTTAAGAAGATATATACAGATTAAAGCAGAGCTTTATACGAAAAA
The DNA here is from genome assembly GCA_027031485.1 of Candidatus Aminicenantota bacterium. Lineage (GTDB taxonomy): Bacteria > Acidobacteriota > Aminicenantia > JAMOAD01 > JAMOAD01 > JALXDT01. The sequence goes on from JALVQI010000077.1 coordinate 35,915, forward strand.
TCCTCTGAATACTCCCGTTATAAAGAGTATAAAGGTAAAAATTAAACTTAAAAGAAATAGTCCGTGGCATAAAAATATATATGTCGTAAAATACTGGAATCCTACGATAAAGTATTCTTCAATAAACTGGGAGTGGGAGAAATGGGGAAGGCCTGAATTTAAGGAATTGCTTGAGAGAGAAAGTATTAAAGATTTGATAGAAGGTTCAAAAACAGAATTTGAGGCACAGTTAAGGGTCCTGGACTATGTTACAAAAAGATGGTACCACACAGACCCCAATCCTGCATATCCAAACTATGATGCTCTTTCTATCCTAAAGAGAATGGATAATTTCGGAGGAGGTGGTTTTTGCCTTACATTTAATAATACTGTTGCTGGAATTTTAACAGCTTTGGGTTGGGAGGCAAGGCATGTAAATATTGTAGCCCATGAAGTTTTAGAGGTATGGAATAATGATTACGGTAAATGGATATTCCTTGACGCGGATAACAGTGGTGGAAATTATATGAATGTTTATGCCTATGATGCTAAAACAGGGGAGCCTCTTAATTTATATGAGATGCACAAAATATATTTGAAAACTTATTTCCCCGACAGACCCATTGATTGGATGAATGATTTGATTATATCCACGGTTAAGCTTCCTAAAAATCCTCCTGTTTTACCGGGATATTTTAATAGAGTTAAAAAAATAAGAGTAAAAGGTTTTGAACAGGCTGCATTCATTAGAATGATTCCGAGAAATAACTGGTTTGAAAAACCATATCCCAAGCCACTTTCTCATGGGGATTACTGGTGGCCCTGGAATGGTTATATAAACTGGTATGATGAAAAAACTCCTCCTAAAAAACAGTACAGTCATTTCACGGATAGACCGCAGGATATGTGGCCTGATTTGAATCTTGTACACATTGATATAACATCGGGTTTTGGAAATGACAGGCTTTTTTTGAGGTTTGAGACCTTTACTCCCAGTTTCAGTCATTTTGAGATAAATGTTAATAAGAGTGGTTGGAGAAAAATCGGTGGAGATCGCTATAGCTGGATCCTTGTCCCCGGTAAGAACAGGTTTGAAGTCAGAGCAGTTAACAAATGGGGAGTTAAAGGGAAACCTTCGTTTATTGTGGTGAATTTAGGAGCTACTCCCTTTTAATAATAAAATGTTTTTATAAGATATTAAATTGAGGAGGTAAATATGAATAAAAGAATTTTCCTCTTGTCTTTTATTATTTTCTTTTTGGTTTTCTTTTCTTTTTCATCACAGGTAAAAGCAGATGAGATTTCAATTGAAAAAGCTGCCTTTGATATTCCTCGTCCTGCTGTTCCTCATTATAATTTTAGAGTTAAATTTAAAATATTAAAACCGCTTCCATTAAGGGTTAAATCTGTCTCTGTAAATGGTAATAAGGTGTATCATTTTGAACTTATGGACCTTTCCTGGGGGCTTGATCTTAATAAACCTGTTAACCTTAAGTGGCCTCTTTTTGCAGTTAAAAACATAGGTGATTATAAATTTAAATCTCCGTGTTTGATAGGTAAATTTGACTGGGAAAAAGGTAAATCGTATAAAATCAGGATAGATTATTCAATTGGAAATAAGGGTAAAATAAAAACTTTATACTATACGGCAAAGGCACCTATGAAAAATGGTTTCTGGAATAGAAACTGGAAAGATTATAAGGGAGTTGTGGTGTCAGAGGAATGGGGTTTTGAAAGAAAGAATGAACCGATTGAGATTCCTCTTGCTTTTTACCCGGACGAGGTAACAAATATAGAGAATGAGATAAGGGTTGTTGAAATAGGAGAGAATGGTGTTTCAAGAGTCCTACCCTCTCAGGTTTATAAGGTTAAAAAATTTCTGAAGAAAGATTTGCAAAAAAAGTATGATAAAAAGGGGAATCGTCTTCCTGATTATTGGGTACCAACAGTTTTTGCCAAAGTGGTGACACTAATTAGCATAAAGCCCCATGCAAGCAAAGTATTGTTGGTCTACTATGGGAATCCCGGGGCAAAAAGGTTGGAAGTAAATAAAGATTTGAAAGTTTCCGGAAAAGGTCTGGCTCTTACAATTAAAAATAGATATTTTACTGTGGAATTACATCCCCAATCTGGGGCTATCAATAAAGTTACTTTAAACAAAAAATCCAATTTTACTCTTCTTCATGGATTGGAAACAAATGGAGCTGTTCACTGGAATCCAGGTGCATACTCTCCACCAAGACCCTGGGTTCATGTATCGGATTGGAATCCTCCTAAAATTGTGAACATGGTTAAAGGGGATACAATGTTTGCAATTCATAGAAGAGATAATATGATTTATATGCCAGAGATAATGGTTAGCATAACTTATAAATTTTTCTCAAATACTCCTTACTTTTATATGACTTCATACACGGAAATTTTAAAGGATGTTGCACTTCAGGCTTTGAGAAACGGAGAAATAGTATTTGCCCATAAATTAATTGACAAAGCTGCCTGGAAGGATGGAGCTTCAGGGAAAATAACGGTGCTTGATTTAAAGTCTGTTCCTATTTTGACAGAAGTTCTTTTTCCCTTGAATGCCGAATGGGTATGTTTTTTTAATAGCAAGGAAAAAATAGGTTTTGGAGGAATCCCGGTTGAAAATTCAAGTGCTTCTCATAATCTTGAGCCCATGAAATATAACTATTCTTATTATATTACAAGAGGACCCTGGGTATATTGGACAAGGATGCTTGTAACCCCTTATTTAACTCATAATATGCAGCAGATTATTCCTGTTTCCAAAGGAAATTCATACTGGGAAAAGTGGGCATGGGTACCCTTTGAAGTAAAGAATTATAATTTCAACTTATTAAATGAAATTCAGAAAAGAGTTACCCATCCATTAAATGTGGAAGTTATAGATTTCAAGCAAAAGAGATCAAAAATACCGCCTGAGATCTATACGGATCCCACAAAAACCGGATGGGAGCATCTGAAGAAAGAAGATTAAGAGGGTAAATAATGATAAAGATCCCTGCTAAAAAGCTATTTGATGGGAATGATATTCCCGCTCTTGGTATTGGGACATGGACAGTAGGAGGAAGATTTTTTCATGAGATTACAAATGATGATGAAAAAGATATAGATATAATAAAAACAGCCATTAAGGAAGGGATTACTCATATAGATACAGCGGAAATGTATTCTGCAGGACATGCTGAGATTCTTGTAGGTAAGGCTATAAAAGAATTTGATAGAAAAAAATTGTTTATAACAACAAAATTATGGCCTCTCCATGCAAAATACAATGAAGTTAAATATGCAGCCAAGAGAAGTATGGAAAGAATGCAGATTGATTATATAGACCTTTATCTGATACATGTTCCGAACTATGATGTCCCTTTAAAAGAAACAATGAGAGCAATGAATGAGCTTGTAGATGAGGGGATTGTCAGATATATTGGAGTTAGCAATTTTTCTCTGGAGCTTATGAAAGAAGCCCAATCCTATTCAAAACATAAGATTGTGACGAATCAGGTGTTGTACAATCTTCTTGATAGAGAGGCTGATGAAAATGGACTTCTTAAATATTGTCAGGAGAATGATATAATTTTGACAGCTTATCAACCTGTTAAAAGAGGAGAGTTGACAGTAAAAGGCAAATATCCTATTCTGGACCAAATGGCTGAAAAGTATGGGAAAACTCCTGCTCAAATAGCTATTAACTGGTTAATCTCAAAGAAAAATGTAATAACCATACCAAAAACTTCTAAAAAAGAGCATTTGTATGAGAATTTAGGTTCGGTTGGATGGAGTTTAACTGAGGAAGACATAGAAATCCTGGATAAAACATTTTTTGAGTATTATAAAAAAGGAAATATTCAAACCTGAAAAAACAAAGTTTTTAATAAAGAAAATCCTGTTTATGGAGGGAAAATGAAGAATATACTGTTATTTTTGTTGATATTGGTTCTTCTTTTTAGTGTGTCCTATTCAAAGGAAACTAACATTAATTTGAATAAAACAATAGCATTGAATTTATCAAAATTACCTTTAAAATGTATTCATAAAGAGTTTCCGAATAAGCCCTCCCATGTGATGAATGGTCCCTATGATGTTCTTTCTCCAAAACAAATGCATCCGACATTTTATGGTTGTTTTGATTGGCACTCCTCTGTTCACGGGCACTGGATGCTTGTAAAGCTGCTAAAACTTTTCCCGAATCTTGAAAACAGAAAAGAGATAATTGATTCTTTAAATATCAGTTTTACAGAGTCAAATATTAAAAAAGAGGTGAAATATCTTAATCAAAAGAACAGAAAATCATTTGAAAGAATGTATGGCTGGGCATGGCTTTTAAAACTTGCGGAGGAATTGCACACTTGGGAATCAACTTTGGGGAAGAAATGGGCAAAAATTTTAAAACCTCTTGAAAAAAAGATAGTTGAAAGATATTTGAATTTTTTACCCAAACTTACATATCCCATAAGAACAGGAGTTCATCCGAATACAGCATTTGCCCTTGCTTTCGGGCTTGATTATGCAAGAGCCGTAAAGAATAAAAAACTTGAAAATCTGATAATAAAAAAAGCTAAAGATTTTTATCTTGAAGACAAAAATTGTCCGGCAAACTGGGAGCCGGGAGGTGAAGATTTCTTTTCTCCCTGTTTAATGGAAGCTGATCTTATGAGAAGAGTATTACAAAAAGATGATTATTTGAAGTGGTTTAAGGCTTTTCTTCCTGATTTAAAAAATTCAAACCTTGTTAAACCGGCTCATGTGGAAGACAGAAGTGATCCAAAGATAGTTCATCTTGATGGTTTGAATTTGAGCAGAGCCTGGTGTTTTATAGGGATAAAAAAAGCTTTGCCCGAAAATTCTGAATTTATTCCTGTTTTAAACAGGGCAATAAAAGAGCATCTTAATTACTCTTTACCAAATATTACAAGCGGACACTATGGAGGAGAACACTGGCTTGCCTCCTTTGCAATTTATGCACTGTCATCTAAATAAAGAATTAGAAGACCTTTGTTTTTGACTCTTTACCTAAAAACGGTTAGGAAAATAAAAAAGAGAAGATGAAACAAAATAGTAT
>JALVQI010000078.1 GCA_027031485.1 Candidatus Aminicenantota bacterium
AATGGTGATTTTGGTATTGATGGGGTTAGGTTTTTTCAGCGTCCTGCTTATATTCTTTTAAGGGATAATAAAGTTTGTGATCAGGATCCTGATGTTGGCGAGACAGATTTCTTGTGTAATGTTAGTTTGGGCGGGGCTGTTCGTTGGGATGCTAATACGAGGATTGTTGTTAAGCCTTATGAGGAGGGCGTTAGTGATTTGGAAAAGGCTGCTGGTTTGGATCAGTGCACTGGTCGTTTTTTGAGTTTTGGAGGGGGTATTCTTTCTGGTTGTCATCAGAATGATTGTATTGCTGATAATGTTAAGACTAGTAGTACTGTTTGTGGTAGGAGTGATCCTTGTTATGATTCTAGTCATAGTGAGTCTGGTGTTACTGATTGTCCTGCTGGTTATGAGGTTAATGATGGTGTGTTTAGTTGTTTTCATGATGCTGCGCGTTTTACTATGAGTGTGGATAGTAGTGGTCCTTTGTTGTGGGTTGATGTTTGTAAGCCGGGTTATTATAATGATTGTGATTCTACTGATGATTGTGGAAACGATAGCTTTGAGCATTGAGGAATTTGTGAATTGTGAAACATAATAGCATTGAGCTTTGAGCTTTGAGCTCTGAGCTAACTACAAGGAATGTGGTTAATTTCTTATAATTAATAATTTTCTTTATTTAATTTTTTTTAATAAAAGAAATTTATTGATAGCTTAATACAATAAACTTTCAAAATTTAGCTCAACGCTCAAAGCTATGGGCTCAAGGCTAATAAGGCCTTCAAAATCAGCTCAAGGCTCAATGCTCAATGCTCAAGGCTATAAGGCTGGCTTCTTGACTAAAACAGGTAAAAGAGTTAAATTATGGGCACAAAGGAGAGAACAATGGAAAATAAATTCAGAGGGACAACGATTTTAGCTCTTAAGAGAAAAGGTAAAACAGTTATCGGAGGAGACGGACAGGTAACTCTTGGTAATACTGTAATCAAAGGCAATGCTCAAAAGGTTAGAAGACTTTACAAGGATCAGATAATAGCAGGATTTGCAGGAGCAACATCAGATGCATTTACACTGTTTTCAAAATTTGAAGCAAAGCTTGATGAATACAGGGGAAATCTTAAGAGAGCAGCAGTAGAACTTTCAAAAGATTGGAGGTTGGATAAATATTTAAGAAGGCTGGAAGCACTCCTGCTTGTAGCTGATAAGGAGACAATTTTCCTGATTTCGGGGACAGGAGATCTTATAGAACCGGAAGATGATGTAATCGCAATAGGTTCAGGAGGTCCCTATGCCCTTGCGGCAGCAAGAGCATTGATGAGAAATACGGATTTTGATGCAGAGGAAATAGTAAAAAAGTCCCTGCAAATAGCTGCTGAAATCTGCATTTATACTAATGAAAATATAGTATTAGAGGTATTATGATGAAAAACAATGGTTATATAGATCTGTACTATAAAAGACAGGAACTAACCCCTAAGGAAATAGTTGAGGAGCTGGACAAATACATTGTCGGCCAGGCTGATGCAAAAAAGGCTGTTGCAATAGCCTTAAGAAACAGGTATAGAAGAAAACTTTTACCAAAGGATATTGCAGATGATATTGCGCCTAAGAATATTCTTATGATTGGACCCACCGGAGTTGGAAAGACTGAGATAGCGAGAAGGCTCGCGAAATTAACTTCTTCACCCTTTCTGAAAATCGAAGCTTCAAAATTTACAGAGGTTGGTTATGTGGGAAGAGATGTTGAAACAATGATAAGGGATCTTACAGAGATAGCTGTTGATATGGTTAAATCACAAAAGATAAAAGAGATAAAAAACAAGGCAGAGCATAAAGTTGAGGAAAAACTCCTTGATATACTTTTCCCTCCTCCAAAATTTGTAGCAGAAGAAGGCAATGAAGAGTATGAAAATAAAGTTGAAAGATGGAAAAGAACAAGGGAAAAGTGGAGAGAAAAGCTAAGAAAAGGTGACCTTGATCAGAGAAAGGTAGAGATTGAGGTCAGTGAAAAGAGTATAAAACCGCTGGAAATATTTTCAAATGCAGGCCTTGAAGAAATCGGAATTTCCATACAGGGTATATTTCCCGATATGTTTCCCAAAAAGACAAAAAAGAAAACCATGACCATTTCTGAAGCTAAAAAATATCTACTTGAGGAAGAGGAAAAAAGCATGATAGATATGGATGAGGTTATAAAAATTGCCCTTGAACTTGTGGAGCAAACAGGAATTATATTTTTGGACGAGATTGATAAAATAGCAGGTAGAGAGGGAGGAAGAGGCCCCGATGTAAGCAGAGAGGGTGTCCAGAGAGACCTTTTACCTTTAATAGAGGGAACATCGGTCTATACAAAATACGGAATAGTTAAAACAGACCACATTCTTTTCATCGGAGCTGGTGCTTTTCATGTATCAAAACCTTCTGACCTTATTCCGGAGCTACAGGGAAGATTCCCAATCAGAGTGGAACTTCATCCTCTCGGAGAAGAGGAGTTTGTAAGAATACTCACAGAACCAAAAAATGCCCTTACAAAACAGTATATAGCATTAATGAAAACAGAGGAGGTAGAAGTTGAATTTAAGGATGAAGCCATACATGAGATTGCCAAACTTGCTGAAAAGGTAAATCAGGCAACAGAAAACATAGGAGCAAGAAGACTCCATACAATCATAGAAAAGGTAATGGAGGAGATTTCTTTCAATGCACCGGAGCTTAAAGGAAGAAAAATCGTGATAGATAAAAAGTACATTGACGAAAGGTTGAACAATATAGTGGAAGATCAGGATCTTTCAAAATACATATTGTGATAGGGAAAAAACTCTTCTTTACTATTATTTTTGCTCTTTTTTTCTCCTTTTGTGGGGAAAGAGGGCCTCTTATAATAAAACCTCTTCCCATCCCCCCTGAACCTAAAGATGTAAAGATAGAACAAAGAGGAGACATAATAAGGGTTGAAATAGCGTATCCTGAAAAATATAAAAATGGAGAGCCTTTGGTTTCTCTGACAAAAATAAAAATCTCAGGATACAAGCTTAATAAAGGAGAGGAAAAGAGCTCTTTTAAAGAGGAGATTTTTTTTGAAAAAGAAAATGTAAAGTTAGTGGAAAGTAAATATACGGCTGAATTTAAAAAACCAGTTAAAGAAGGAGAAATTCTGATAAGAGTTTACTCCTTTAATAAAAAGCTTCAATCAAAAAGTGATGAAAACAAATTTTTTATTCTAAAAACAAAATCTCCTCCTAAAATTATAGAAAAAACTATGGAGAAGGGAAAGGTAATCATTAAGTGGGAAACAACCGATGACTTTGAAGGCTTTAATATATATAAAGATAAAAAGGATACACCTTATAAAAAAGTTGAGGGAGATATTTTCTCTTTTGAAGATAAAATAAAAAAAGATGTAAAAGAGATAAAATATTATATTTCAGGTATTTTGAGAAAAGAGAATCTTGTTGAAACAGCTTTATCCTCTCCCGCTGTGATTAAAACAGTGGATAAGATACCTCCGGCCGCAGTAAAAAATATAAAATTTCTTGTTTCTCCTGAAGGTTTTATAATTCTTCAATGGGATAAAGTTGAAGATATTGATATTGATGGATATGAAATTTTTGTAAGCACAGATAAAAAAAATTTCAAAAGTTTAAACAATAAAAAATTAATAAAAGAAAATAAATTCATATTTAAAACAACGGAAGGGAAAAGAAAAGTCTATTACTTTTACATAATAGCAATTGATAAAAGCGGGAACAAAAGTGAAAAGTCAGAAATCATAAAAGTAAGGATATGATTTTTTATGTATACTGCAAAGCTTTCTTAAAAGAGGGGAAAATAGAAAACTTTAAAGTAATCATTGATGATCAATCCATTTCACTAAAAAAATGTATCCCCTCTCTGCCATTCGGTGATAACAGAAAATTCAAATCCATTCATTTACATTGTACTTCCATAAAAAGAACTTTTGAAGAAAAGGAAATAATCAAGATAGGTTTTTTACAGTACAAAAACAGGTTGTTTTTTTCAATTTTATTAAAAGATAATCATATCATAATAAATCCTATCTTTATAAAAAAAGAAGGATTTCCCGAATCTTTCACAATTGAAATATTTTGTGACGGAAAAAAGAGAGAGAAAATTAATTACAAGTTAAAGATTAATAAGGATAAAGAGCTTGACTTTTATCCTGTGATTGATAAAATATTCCCTGTGTTTAATCAGTTTGATACTGTTTTTAACAAAAAATTATTTGTAAGCTTTAAAAGGAGGACAGAATGAAGATCTTTCTGGATACCGCAAAAATTGATGATATAAAAAAGGGTGTTGAATATGGAATTGTTGACGGGGTAACAACAAATCCCACTCTGATTTCAAAAGAGGGGTTTAAAGATTACAGAGCGGCTTTGAAAGAAATTTGCAATATAGTTCAAGGGCCAGTTTCGGCCGAAGTCGTATCCCTCGACAGCAAGGGAATGATAAAAGAGGCTGAATCCCTGGCATCAATAAATGAACACATTGTAATAAAGATACCCGCAACTTTCGAAGGTTTGAAAGCTGTAAAGGAATTAAATAGAAAAAACATAAAAACAAATGTTACACTTATCTTTTCTCCCTCTCAGGCACTTCTTGCGGCAAAAGCGGGAGCTACCTATGTAAGCCCTTTTGTGGGAAGATTGGATGATATAAGCACCCCCGGGATGGAAATGGTAAGTCAGATAGTAACAATATTTGATAATTATCTGATTGAAACTCAGATAATTGTCGCTTCCGTAAGGCATCCCCTCCATTTTGTCGAGGCGGCAATGATGGGAGCGGATATAGCGACAATACCGTTTCCGGTTCTTGAAAAACTGATGAAACACCCTCTAACAGACATTGGAATTGAAAGATTTTTAAAGGACTGGGAATCAGTTAAAAACAAATAATGAAAATAAAAAAAATATTTAAAATCTTCGGTTTTTTTTTGCCGTATTTCTTATTATAACCGGCGTAATAATCGGAATTCAGTCTTTTTTTTCAAAAAAAATCACAAATTATTTAGGAAATGTTAAAGATATAAAGTATCGATATATACCTTTCAAGGTATCTCTATTTCATATAGAAAAAAGCGGAAAAGGATTCACCTTCAAGGCAATATCCTCAGAGCTTAAGCTTGAGGATTTTTCATTCTTCCCGATGAAAACAAATTTTAGAATTTCTTTAAATAAACCAGATCTAATACTTGATTTCAGAAAACCTGTAAAAAAGAGTAAAACAAAAGGGATAAAGCTTCCCCCACAAGATTTTCGCGGAAAAATCTTTGAAGGAAGTATAAAAATTTTAATGGAAAATCTAATTATCCATGCAAATTTAGTTGACGCTGACTTTAAAAAGCTTGGAAAAGAAATGATTATTAAACTCTCTTCAAAAGATTTAAAGGTTGAAATTGCGAACCTTTACAAAATAAACGGTTTTGGGGAACTAAGCTTTTCAATAAATGAAAACGGTAAAATGAATTTCAGAAAGATAAAAATATACTCCGGGAATTTACTGTTTTCAGGTAGAGGTAGAATTCTGATTGGACAGAAATTAAAATACTCTTTTATTTTAATTCCTCAAGGAGAGTTAACTCAAATTCAAAAGACCTTTCTTTTGCCTTTTGTCTTTGAAGGAATTGGCAATGGTGAAGTAAAGATTTTTACGGATTCCAGAGGAGAACCAAAGATTCTAATAACTGTTTTCGGAGAAAACGGGAAAATAGGAAGCTGGAAGATAAAAAGCATATTATCAAAGATAGCTATTTCCAAAAATGTTCTGAACTTTGAAGTAAGAACAGATAAAACAAAAGTGATAGGAAAGATAAAGGGCAAAAAGATGAATCTTTCTCTTCATAATATATACTTTTCCAACTTTTTAAAACTTTACGATTATTCTTTACCCTTTGAATCTCTCTGTAATGCAGATATAAGTATGAATTTTAAAAATAACAGTTTGTCGGGCAAAGCTTTTTGCAATGATAATTTTGATACAAAAGAATTAAAGCTCAAAGGGGATATTGCATTTTTCTACAATGTGGAAAAAGAGATATTAAAAGTTAAATCCAAAAGGATTTTAAGCGGAGAAGACACTTTTTCCTATTCCTCCATAATGAACTTCAAAAAAGAAAGATATGAAGATCTGAAATTCGAAGGAAACTTTAAATCATTGACCAGATACCTTTCAGCTATTTTATTTTTCACAGATATTGATTTTACTCCGTGGAAACCAGAAGCTGACGGAAAAATAAGAGTTGAAGGAAAGGGCAAATTCTTAAACCCAGAGATAAACATAAATCTTAATTTCAATGACCTGTTATCCCAGGGAGTTTATTTAGGGAAATTCAAATCGATTCTTTTCACAAAAAACAAAATCACAAAAGGTAATTTTACTATTGAAGGGTCCAACTATTCAGGAGATGGAAAAATTGTCGCGGATAGTAAAGTTTCTCACATTATATTAAATGTTAAAAAAGCGGATATTGAGGGTATAAATAAAATTTTAGAATTGGATTTGCCGATAAAAGGCTCTGGAGAAGGATCTTTTGATATTAAATTATATGATAAAGAAGATTATGATGTTTCAGGAAAGGTAAAGGGGAAAACCTTTTATTATGGAAATGCTCTTTTCGAAAATTATACAGCTAATTTAAAAAACAGAGTAAAAAACAAATATGGCACCTTTTCTTTGAAAGAACTAAAAGCAGACTATAATGGAGGAAAGATAGAGGGGGAATTTTCTCTTTCATTTTTCAATGAAAAGTATGATGAATTTGATGTGAATATAAAAGGTAAAGGAGTTCAGATAAAATCATTCATACCTGCTTTTTCAGGAAAATTAAAATTTAATATTCAGGGAAAAGGAAAGTTTGGTAAAGATTCAATAAAGATTTCAGGAAAATCAGACAAATTCAAAGGTATTTCTCCTTTATCTTATCCTTTAGAATTAAAAGGAAGCATTGTCCCCTTTGAAGATTCTCTTGGCTTGAATTTTTCAGCCTCCTCGGAAAATAAAAAAATCTCTGCCCGGGCTAAAGGCATTTTGAATTGGGAAGATGAATCCTTGAATATTAATTTCTTTCTGAATACAAAGGATATAAATTATATTCTTCCGTGGAGGTATAATGTAGGGGCATTGAATGTTTCCCTTAATGTGTCTGGAAAATACGAGTCCCCAATTCTCAATGGTTTTATAACCGCTAAAGGAGATACTCTTGTAATACCCGATTATTCACAGAGTATTAATAACTTTGATATCCTTGCAATCGTAAGATCAAATAATATAATGCTTTCAAGATTTAAAGGGATCTTAGGTGGGGGAGAGATTTTAGGGGGAGGAAATATAAAACTTGAGAACACAGGGGTAAAAAGCTTGAATCTTCGATTTCATGGAAAGAATTTAAAACTCATACCAATGGAAAGAGTTAAAGGTATTGCAGATGCAAATATAGAGTTAAAAAAGGAGGGAGATAGCATAAAAGTGGGAGGGATTGTACATGTAAAAGAGATGGAGTGGCAGAGGGAATTTGAAGAGGGAATAAGTTTTACCTCTTCACCCGAACCCATAGGGGAACAAAATGATTTTATGAAAATTTTTAATTTTGATGTGAATTTTGTATCCGAAGGAAATTCATGGGTAAGGAATAGCCTTTTTGAAGGAGAAATCAAATATAACTTTTTTGTAAAAGGTAATTATCTTAATCCCATTATCCTTGGAGAAATAGATGTAAAGAAGGGGTTTATACTATTTTCAGATCAAAAGTTTAATGTTTTAAGAGGTTCAATTATATTTGATAATCCTTACTATCTGAATCCAAGATTAAAAATTACAAGCGAAAGTTATATTAAAGATTATAGAGTAAACTTCAAAATAAACGGATACTATGACCATCCGATCCCGGAACTCACTTCATCACCCCCACTTCCTCCTCAAGAAGTGTTAACCTTAATTGCAATGGGAGAATCTTACAGAAGAAGCTATTCAAGTGAAATCGCCACAATGCAAAGTTCCTCGGCTCTCATAGCATCATCGGTAAAAGGAATTATAAATTCAATAACACCAAAAAAATTCAGACCCGATATCATAAGAGTCTATCCATTTATGAACGCATCCTCTTCGGAACCTTCTCCCAGAATCGCTGTTGGAAACAAAATTTCCAAAAATCTCTTTGTAATTTACACTTTTGATTTGACAAATCAAAATAATTATATGATTTATGGTGAATATACTATCTCCAAAAATATATCACTAATTGCATATAGAGATGATAATGGGTATTATAGTCTGGAGTTTAGAATCGTAAAAAGGAGACAATGAGAAAAATAGTTAAAAAACTTTTTTTTATATTTTTTGTTATCCAGTACGCAGCCTCCCTCTTTTCATCTGTTCCATGGGATATATGTTTAAACAATAAAATATCATCCGTTGAATTTTATTCAGAAAACGGAAGCCTGGATAGAGGGATTCTAAAAAAAATTCTCTCGACTAAAAAAGGAGATGAATTCTCAATATCAAAAATAGACAGGGATCTTAAAAACCTTCTCTCTCTTGACCTTTTCAGTGAAGTTAAAGTTTCGACTCAAAAAGAAAAAAACGGGTGTAAAATTGTCTTTTCGTTTAAAATTAATCAACAAATAAATGGAATAAAAATTATTTTTAAAAACGGAAAATTCAGTGAGACTTTGAAAAAAGATATAGAGAGAAAAATAAAAGCAGAACTTTTAGACCAACCCTATAATGAAAAGAAAATTAAAAAACTTGTCAATAAGATTAAAAAAGAAATTGAAAACAATGGTTTATTAATTAATAAAATAAATTTCTCTTTTTTTAAAGAAAATAAAAAAAATATTTTAATCTTTTTTATCTCTTTAAAGGGAAGTCTTGTTCTAAAAGAGATAATATTCAAAGGTGTATCAGACAGAGAAAGAATGGAATTAGAGAAAAAAGTAGATCTTAAAAAAGGTAAGATATTCAAAAAAGAGGTGCTGAGAAAAGCCCAGAAAAAGGCTGTGGCATACTTAAAAAACAAAGGATTTTTCATGTGCTCTGTTAAAACAGAGATAATAAAAAAAGGTGAAAATATAACAATAATTTTTAATGTTAAAAAGAAAAAAAGAATTATCTTAAATATTATAGGAGCAAGAATAAAGAAAACAATATTTTATCCTTTATGGGAAAATGTTGTTTTCCCTCCATGGGCTATTGAAGAGGGGAAAAATAAAATACTTTTCGAACTAAGAAAAAAGGGATTTTTTTATCCGAAAGTTGAGATAAAAAAGGAGGAAAGTAAAGAGTTCTTAAAAATAGTATATATAGTAAACAAAGGCAAAAGATACAGATTGGGTAAAATTTCATTCAAAGGGAATGTCAATTTTTCAAGCAAAAAACTTCACAATATAATCTCTAAATACATAAAAGAATTCTTTTACTATGGTTATTTTGATGCTTCTGTAATCAAGGATATTATCTATGAATTACAGCTATTTTATTGGAACAATGGATTTAAAAAGACAAAAATAACCTACTTACCCTCTTCCTCTATGAATAAGATTAATTTAACAATTATAATAAAAGAGGGAGAGCAAACAGTAGTAAAAGAGGTCTCATTTAAAGGAGTGAATTTTTTCAATGTTCTGTATTTGAGAGAAAAAGCCGGTATTAAAGGCCCCTTACCATACAACAACAGAGATATTCAAAGATGGAAGGAAATAATTCTTTCCGAATACTATAAAAGGGGATTTGATGATGTTTTCATTAACACAACAATAAAAAAAGTAAAGGGAGATATCTTTTTAACTTTTGATATAGAGGAAGGAAAAAGGTATACTGTGGAAGATATTTTATGGATAGGAGATAGAAATATAAATGAATCACTATTCTGGAAAAGTATAAAATTAAAAAAAGGGGATTATTTAGACAGGAGAAAATTACAGCTCTCATTGAACACATTAGAAAGTCTTGGTGTTTTTAAAAAGATAGAGATAAAAACATTAAACAAAACGGATAATAAAAAAATAATTATTGTCAAGACTTTTCCTGAAAAAAGTGATTACCTGAGTTACGGACTTGGCTGGGGTGAAAGGGTCGGTTTAAAGGGAATGTTTGAATATCAGAGGTATAATATTTTCGGAAAGGCAAACTCTTATTCCTTCGTTATGAAGTATGGAAAGAATGAAAAAAGGATAATTTTAAGTTTTGACACTCCGTGGAAAACATCCCTTCTTTTAAAATCATTTTTCAGTTCCTGGTTCGAAGAGGAATCCTTAAGAAGCTACTCATACAGAAGACTGGGATTAACAATGAATCTGATCAAAAAACTGGAAGCAAAATCATTTTTCACCCTTAATTTTTCAATAGTAAACACAAAACTTTTATCTCTGGATATTTCACCATCCGAAATAGATAGGGAAAACGCTCCTTTTTCGACAACAAGTGTTGCTTTTTCTTTTACAAGGGACAGAAGGGATGATCCTTTTAATCCGACAAAAGGAAACTTTTACTCTATGAACTTAAGCTATGCTTTCCCTTTTCTCGGAACAGCCTCAAAATATATTAAATTATCCGGGAAATTTCAAAAACTCTGGCTTTTGAAAAACGATATTGTCATCCTTGATAATATAAGATTGGGTGCAGGATGGGGAAATATTCCTATTGTAGAGAGATTTTTTGCCGGCGGAAGTTCCTCTTTCAGAGGAGAGGCTATTGATGAATTGGGACCGAAAGATCCTGAAACCGGAGCCCCCCTCGGAGGAAAAGCTGAGATTTTGAATAATTTTGAAATTATAATCCCTTCCCCTCTCCCGGTAGAGGATCTGAAGGTTGCCTTTTTCTATGATAAAGGAAATATTATGAGTGAAACCATTGACATACTGAAAAAGAGCTTTGATGATGCTGTCGGCATAGGTTTAAGGTATAAAACCCCCCTCGGTCCTTTAAGAATTGATTTTGGATGGAATCTCGAAAAAAAAGCAAGGAGAAAATTTCATGTATATTTTGCGATCGGTAATATTTTTTAGCTTTTTGCTGTTAAACACAATACTGAATGCCATAACAATAGACAGACCTCTTGCAAAAATTGAAGATGAATACATAACCGTATTTGATCTTTCAATCGGAAGAGATTTTTTCTATAAAGACAAAAGTTTTACTGATGAAGACATTATAAAAAAGATTATTCTCATAAAGGCAGTCATAAAAGAATATGGTAAAGAGTATAAATCAAGTAAAGGATTAAACATAATCAACTTTAAAGAAAAACTCATAGAAGATTACGGAGGTCTGGAAAATCTTAGAAAACAGCTTTCGATATACGGAATTACTTTTGAACAGTTCAACAAATATATAAAAGAATACTTATTTTTCAATAAAATAAGAGAGAATGTTCTGTTATCAAGAGTTATAGTAAGGTTTGATGAAATAGAAAAATACTATTACAAAGTGTATATTCCAAATCAAAGAAAACTAAATCTAAATATAAAACCTCTCACTGAGGTCGCGGGAATAATTGAAAGAAGAATAAAGATGGAGAGGGTTACAAAATTAGAAAAATTCTGGATTAAAGAAATTTTATCCCATTATGATGTAATCTATTATGAGTAATGAAAGATCCTTTAGTCCTCTTAAACGATTTTAAAAAATTCAAAGAGATTGAATCATCAATTTTAAAAAAACAAAAGGTAAAGATTGTCCGTCCTATAGAAGATGCTTTTCCCCACCTTTTATCAAAACTCATAGAAAATCTGGATAAGAACATATTGATTGTCTCGGATAAGGATATTTTAAAGATAAAAAAGGAGCTCTCATCTTTTTTGGCTATAAAAGGAGATGGTAAAATAAAGGTTTTCTCCCTGCCCTCTCTCTACAGAACACCTTATGATCTATTAAATCCTCCAATGTTCAATATATTAGAAAGAATGAAAGGTTTAAAAGCCACTCTAAAAAACAAGCATAGAACAGCTTTTATAATTGACTTTCCTGCTCTTCTTTATCCTCTCCCTCCAAAGAGAGCTCTCAAAAAATATTTTTTAAGGGTAAAAGAGGGAGATATATTTGAACAGGAAAAGTTAATAAAAATTCTGCTTCAATATTCATATAAAGAAAACGATCTCACTACTCTAAAGGGAGATTTTTCTGTTAGAGGGCACATTGTTGATATCTTTCCCTTAAATCAAGAATTCCCCGTAAGATTGGACTTTGAAGGAGATGAAATCTTTTCCATCAAACTTTTTGATCCCAATTCTCAAAGAACCATTAAAAAAATAAAGGAAATTGAGATATTTTCTCTTGCAGAGTTTTTAATTTCAGAGGAGAAAGAGAAATTAAAGCCATTACTTAAAAAGAAATGGGACAATCCTCTAATGGGAGCTAAATTAAAAAGAATTTTCAAATTCTGGAGTGAAGGCCTATATTTTAAAGGAGAAGAGCTGTTCAGAATTTTTTTAGATAATGATAAAAATATTTTTTCAGCATTTAATGAAAGCTATCTTTTTGATGATTTTAGCGGAGATAAAAAGAAAATTGAAGAAATACGGGAACTCTGGGAGAAAAAATGGAGAGAAAATCTGAAAACAGAACTATCAATCAATTATGAACTTTTTTTCAAAGATGACCCACATAAGATATTGGAGCAATCTGATATAAAGTTCACAACAATTCCTGAAAAAGATGCTTTTTCCCTTCCGTATAAAAATCTGGATTTTGATGAAAATTCCTTTTTTAAAAAAATGGAGAGGGAAAAGGAAGATTTCTTCCTAATATTTACAAAAAGCAGTAAAATAAGAAAAAGAATTTTAGAAAACACAGAGGATAAAGAGGGAAGAAACATATTTTTTTATGATACTGAAATTCCTTCAGGTTTTTCTATAATTGTTGATAAAAATCTTAAATTAAATTTCGTACATTTTTTTGGATATGCAGAAAAAAGTCATATTTCAACAAAAACAACTCCCCACAAACTTCACATTGGCTTTAAAGAGGGGGATTTTGTCGTTCATGCAAGATACGGGATAGCTCTCTTTAAAGGAATGCAGAGAGTTAAAGTCAAAAATTCATATACGGAATTTCTGGTGCTTGAATACGCCGGGGGAGATAAAGTGTATGTATCAATAGATAGTCTTGACCAGATTTACAGATATTCCGGACCGGAAGGCTATGTACCTCCCCTTGATAAATTGGGGAGTAAAAACTGGATAAAAACAAAACAAAAAGTAAAAAGCGGAATCTTTAAAATAGCAAAAGATCTTTTAAAGCTTTATGCAAAGAGAAAATCCCTGCAAGTCAAACCTTTAAAAAAAATAGAACCTGATGAGGAGCTCTTTATTTCAAATTTTGAATATGAAGAGACAGAAGATCAAATTAAGACATGGGAAGAGATTTCATTGGATCTTTCTCAGGATAAACCTATGGATAGATTGTTATGCGGTGATGTGGGTTTCGGAAAAACAGAGATAGCAATGAGGGCAACCTTTAGGGCTGTATCAAACGGGAAACAGGTTGCAATTCTATGCCCCACGACAATTTTAGCTGATCAACACTTCAGGAATTTTAAAAAGAGATTCAAAGGTTTCCCCTATAGAATTGAAGAACTAACAAGAATGGTTGCCGGTTCAAAAAAAAGGATAATTCTAAAAGAATTAGAGGAAGGAAAAATAGATATATTAATTGGCACCCATGCCATATTATCAGAAAAAATAAGATTTTTTGATCTGGGCCTTTTAATTATAGATGAAGAACAGAGATTCGGAGTAAAACATAAAGACAAAATATTAAAAATGAAAGAAAATGTTAATGTTTTAAGTTTAAGTGCAACCCCAATACCGAGAACACTAAATATGGCATTATCAGGAGTTAAGGATCTCAGTCTAATCGAGAGTCCTCCCCCCGGAAGGATGGAGATAGCAACTTTTGTCGAGGAATTTAACCCCCAAACAATTGAGCAGGCGGTGAAATTTGAGCTTTCAAGGGGAGGACAGGTTTACATTGTTTATAACAACATAAACAGAATTAATACCTTTGGCGACTTTATCTCAAGGATAATTCCATTTTCCAGGATAAGCATAATTCATTCAAAATTGCCAAATAGAACAATTGAAAAGGAAATGATTGATTTCATTGAAAGAAAAACAGATATCCTTATATCCACCACAATTATAGAAAATGGCATAGATATTGAGAATGTCAACACATTAATCGTTGTGGATGCCCACAATTTTGGCCTATCTCAACTCTATCAGCTCAGAGGTAGAATCGGACGGGGTATAAGAAAAGCTTATGCTTATTTTTTAATAGACACAAAACAAACACTAACGGAAAAGGCTAAAAGAAGGCTTAAAGCTATCAGAGAATTCCAGGAGTTGGGTTCAGGTTTCAGGCTTGCAGCAATGGACCTTGAAATCAGAGGAGCCGGTAACCTTTTGGGAAAAGAGCAGCACGGACATCTGAAATCCGTTGGTTTTGAATACTATCTCTGGTTATTAAATAAAACAATAAAGGAGATGAAAGGAGAAGAGGAGTTTGAACTATCTCCGGAGATAAGGCTTCCCCTCATTTATGCGATTCCGGAAACATATATCCCTCAGGCTTCTCAAAGGTTAAACATTTACAAAAGAATGTCATTAATAAAAGATTTTCCGGAAATAAAAAGAATGGAAGAGGAGCTTTTAGATAGGTTCGGGATCCTTCCTCTATCCGTAAAAAATCTCCTTTTTATTGTAAAAACAAGAATCTATGCTCAAAAATTAAGAATTACCACAGTTGAGTACAGGGATGATTCTCTTTTATTTGAATTTTCTCCCCTTACCCGACTCGAAGAAAAGGAGATATTTGAAATCACAAAAAAGCTCAAAGGCGAGATGATATCCGATACAGCCATTGAATTTTATATCCCGGGAATAGATAAACTTAAAAATAAAATATTTATGATTCTCGAATATTTTTTAGAGTCTCTGGACAAAAAGGTTTAATTAAACACATAAATAAGTTAAAATAATAAACTTTTAAAACAAGGAGAAAGTTAATGAGAAAAAATGAAGTTGTAATTCAATTTTCAGGAGGAATAGATTCACTCTATTTAGCCTATGAATTAGGGAAAAAGTATGATAAAGTTCATCTTCTCACCTTCTACAAAGGATATCTTCACTTTGGAATGAATTTTAGCAAGCCCAACATTGAGAATTTGAAAAGACTTTTGGGAGAAGAAAAAGTGATTTTTAAAATTCTAAATATGAAAAACCTTTTTAAAGAAATGGCTGTTAAAGGATTTTTTAAAAATTCCAGAAGATTTGGGAATGAAACCTCCTGGTGTATTCCGTGTAGAGCTTCAATGGCTATAATGAGTATTCTCTATGCCCTTGAAAATGATATTTATGATTATACGGATGGAGCAAACTGGGAGCAGGCTCCGGACGGAGAAAAGATCATTGTAACTGCCGATAATTTCCCCGAATATCTTCAACTTATAAAGGATTATTCCAGCAAATATAAGGTTAACTATTTCTCCCCTTTATATGAATCAAACACAAGAGAGGAAAGAAGAAAACTTCTACTTGATCTGGGGTTTAAGATAGACTGGAATAGTCTTGATGTGGAAAATCCCAAAGCCTTAAAGAATCTTTTGAAAAAAGATTTCTATAAAAGATACCAACCAATGTGTATCTCCGGATACATATTGCACTGGAAAAGAAATCTTTTTAAGAAAAAAGAGGAATTTAATATAGATGAATTGGTTGAATTCATCAGAGGAAAACTTGAATCTGTGGGAGACGAGTATATAAAGAATTATTTTGGAGAGGATAGATTAAGAGAAATTTTAGATTCAAGAGAAACTGTATAAATAAAATAGTCATTACAAACATACTTTAATTTCTCGCGGAACAGTACTGTCCGGGAAATTTCAGGTAGCGAAGAGTTAGTGAGAGCCTTGAGCGTTGAGCTTTGACCATTGAGCAGACTACGAAGGAAAGTTGTTAGTTTCTTGTAATTAACAATTTTCTTTATTTAATTTTTTTTAATAAAAGAAATTTACTGATAGCTTAATACAAT
>JALVQI010000079.1 GCA_027031485.1 Candidatus Aminicenantota bacterium
TAAATCGTTATTATCCAATGAATGTTCCCTATTTAATGTTGAAAACAAAAAACACAAATAAAATAAATTTAGTTGTTCTTGCAAGCGGATATGAGATGTTTCCTATTGATTGGAGTTTTGAAAAGATGAGAGAATGGTATGAGAGGAAGATGACACTCGGATATATTGAACAGGTGAAAGAAAGACAGCATAGACCTTTAATGGAGAAAAAGAAATGAGAAGTAGATATATATTTATATTTATATTTATTTTAATGATGTTCTTAAAATTATTAATAGCTAACGATACTAACGATGGCCCCTTTTATGTAAAACCTATCCCACCTTTTTGCAGCCAAAACAATACAAATTATGTTTGTTTTGCAGCATCCGGTTCTATGATGTTGAAATATTGGAATGAAGTTAAAATTTTAAATTATAAAACTTGTGAAGAATTTCAAAAAGAAATTGCTGAGAAGCTCGGTAACTCCGATGGGAGTTTTATTTACGAACAAGAAATGGATAAATCATCCATAGCCGGTGATGTCCTTGTTAAAGTTGCTAAAAATAATTTAACGAAAGAATATAAAGGAAAGATGTCAATATCTTATGTTAAGAAGATGGTTTATTTTTATAATGATATGAAAAAGCAGCTTAAATATAGCAAAGAAAATGATAAAAACAGTACTTGGGATAGAGCAGGAGTAATTATTAGCGGGATAACTGGAGTTCCAACTCATCCGGTGGACTTTAGAAAACATACCGTGTTAGTTTTTGGTTGTGAGAAGGAAATAAAAGATAATAAAAGGTATAGTGTTATATATTACATAAAAGACCCGAGATGGAATAGAGAAGATGAAAAAAAGCTTGATGTTTTCAAACAATACAAATTCACAATGCCTAAATTTGTTCAAGCGTATGCTATATTGATAGCTCCCGAGAAGAAGAGCGATTGTGAGAAGAAGAAAAAAGGGAGGAAATGATGAAGAAAAATAAAATAATAATAATTGTATTAATCATGTTTTTTATAATATCCGGTCAATTATTTTCTCAGAGTTCTTGTTATCCTCCTCAAGATCAAGGAGGTCCCGGAGGAGACCATCCGGATGATAATTATAGTTATTTGGGATTTAACAATTATGATGAACTTTTGATTCCACCTGATTATATAATATATAAAAGAGGAATCTGGAAAACATGGTGGAATGGAAAAAGAGAGATGTATAAGAACAGAAACAGGGCATTAACAGATTTTAAAGATTTGGGATTAGAAAATCAGACGGGAACAATAGTTCTTCCCACAGGCTCCCTGTTCTCAAACCAAAATAACCTCTCTCTAAAACAAACCCTAAAGCAATATGTCTCCCAAGGCGGCACAATCATAGTCTTTTCCCAGCAGTATGGCTCTCACATTGAAAACATAGTCCCCATCCATGAAGGTGAAAAACTCAAGGTATATGGCTGGAGACAGGATCAAAGCTGCTATTGGGGAAGTGTTTATACTGATATAATTAGCCTTGAGCCTTGAGCCATGAGCATTGAGCAAAAAATCAATATAGCATTGAGCCTTGAGCCATGAGCATTGAGCTACTTATAAGTAATATGTTTAATAACTTGTTAGTAATAATTTTCTTTATTTTATTTGTTTTAATAAAAAAAGAAATTCACAAAAACAAAAAACAAAAACTGAATACTAACAATTCCAATTCACAATTCACCATTTACTATTCACGACTTAGCTCAGAGCT
>JALVQI010000080.1 GCA_027031485.1 Candidatus Aminicenantota bacterium
ATAATTCCTTATCTTCATAACTTACAGCCATATATATTTTGTTCTTAGAAACAAAATAATCAACTGTATTTCTAATAAAATTGACCTCGGTTTTATGCTTTTTAAAATCATACCTATTTAAATAAGGTAGCTTAAACTTTGCAATCTCTTTAATCTCTTTGAATACATCTACAATATCTATGCAGTGCGAGCAATTAACCGACCAAAAAACAATCATAAGCTCTTTCCCTAAATATTCTGACATCTTCACCGATTTTCCCGAAACATCTTTTAAAACAATTCCCGAACATTTTTTTCTTACCGATTGCTCTACAGATGCGGAATATAAAAATAACCCCATGGTTAAAAATAAAAAGAATATAAGAACAACCGGCTTTTCTTTCAAACTTTTTAAATAAAAAAGGGGTGAAATTTTAAACTCTTTCATCTCTCTTTATCTGCTGCTAATTGTATATTTTAATTTTATTTTCAATAGTTGTCATGTTTGTATATTAAAAGTTCATACTCAGGATTAAAAACATAAAATCTTCAATATATAAATTCATTTCTAACTTTTTGTTTTTTAGATTTTTTTACATCTTGTGAATATTAAGTGCTTTTTTTCTTGCTTCATTAAAAATATTACTCATATCGTAAATTATTATGCCATCTTCCGTAGAACAACACACATAATTATTAAAAATATCGAAATCAATAGATTTCGGATGTTTTTTCAGAGTAAAGAGGTAACTAAAATCATTCAAACTATAAAAATCCCAATAAACGATATCTTTGACTCTGTCATAGGCTTTATTGATTATAAAATTGTCTCCTATACTATTGCCAACAGAGGTTTCCAGATCTTTATTAATCGTTGAAAAATGGATGTTACCAAGATTTTTTCTGATAATTTTAGGCCGGTGGTATCCGTCAATCGTTTCCCTGTAAAAAATAAGTTTATCTCTTTTGTACAAGGCAACTACTCCAAGAAATCTTGCTATGGAATAATATTTATCTCCCTCAAAAACCTTTGAAAAGTATTGATCATTGTATAAAGAACTATCATTTTCCAAACAATCAAAATTATTCCCAAAATAACTGATTATTTTATTATTCCCTATGTTAACGAGAGCAAAAAAAGTGTTTTTTTCATAGTGTCCTACCAATGGGTTTACAATTAATTCTTTGTCATTTAATGGGAGTATTTTGTAGGGAATAACCGGTTTACCTTTTTTCATCATCTTTACAATCTTATTGAGTTTGCCATCTTCCTTTTTAAAAATTTTTACTGCTCCGTTTATTCTATCGGAAATAAAAAAATAGCTTCCTTTTATTTTAAAATCCTGACAAGCCCCTATTTCCTGAGGACCTTCTCCAATTCTTTTAATAAATTCAACAACCTTATATTTTTTAAATTTTTCTTCGAAAAAAATACCTACTATTTTTGATGTTTTAAAGTCCCAGAAAAAAATATTTCCAAAATCGTCAAATCTTAAAAAAGAAGGAAGAGAAACAATACCTTTGAAATGTTTGAAAAGAATCTTTTTTGATATGGCGTATTCTTTATCTATTAGAATTCTTTTTTTCTCTTTTTGCTTCAAATAGTAAAAGTTGTGTTCTTTAAGAGATTTGGTACCTTTTGAATTCTTTTTTTTATTATTTAAAGAACAATAAAACAAGGAAAAGACTAAAAAAACAATGATAAATAACAACCTAATAATTCTTATAATTTTCATTTATAACC
>JALVQI010000081.1 GCA_027031485.1 Candidatus Aminicenantota bacterium
ACACAAAAAGAGGTGAAATTCAGCTCTTCCGATAGAATTGAAAGAGAATTTGTGGATAAGGTTGAACTCGAATATCTCTATGAGGATGGCCATTTTTATGTTTTTATGAATACTTCAAACTATGAGCAATATCACATTGAAGAAGCCTTGATTGAGGATATGAAATACTATTTAATTCCAAATGCTGTTTTCTACGGATTGTTAATTTCAGATAAGATTGTGGGAATTGAACCACCAAAAAGCCTTGAGTTGAAAGTAGTGGAGACAGAACCCAATTTAAAAGGGGCTACAGCACAAACATCCAACAAACCCGCAGTTCTTGAAACAGGATTAAAGATATCAGTTCCTTTTTTCATTGAAGTTGGCGATATTGTTAGAATAGACCCTTCAACCAACAAATATCTTGAAAGGGTAAAAAAATAGCTTTCTTGAAATATGAATTAAAATTTAGTAATATTATGGACAAAATTTGAGGAGGAACAGATGAAAGAGTACAAGAGCAACCAAATAAGGAATATTGCTGTCATTGGACACGGTAATTCTGGTAAAACAAGCCTTGTTTCCGCTTTTCTTTTTAATGCGGGAGTGGTAAACAGGCTCACAAAAGTGGAGCAGGGAAACACCATAACTGATTTTGACCAGGAGGAAATTGAGCGAAAAATTTCAATATATACGGGTCCCGCCTTTCTTGAGTGGAATGGAGTAAAGATTAATATACTTGATACTCCCGGATATGGGAACTTTTTGTGGGATTCTCAGGCAGCTCTAAGAGTGGTAGAGGGAGCGCTGGTTATGGTTGATGCGACAGCGGGAGTGGAAGTTCAGACAGAAAAAGTATGGAGATTTGCCAATGATTACGGAGTTTCAAGGATTTTGGTTGTAAATAAAATAGATAGGGAGAGGGCAAATTTTGATAATGCTGTGGAAAGTATCCACGAAGTATTCGGTAGAGGGGCTGTTCCCATTCAATTACCCATCGGAGAAGAAGCTAATTTTAAAGGTGTGATTGACCTTATTAAAATGAAGGCTTTTATATATGAAAATGATGAAAGCGGACAATTTGAAGAGACTGATATACCTGCAGAATTAAAAGAAAAAGTTGAAGAGAAGAGAATGGAAATGGTTGAGATGGTTGCGGAGCAGGATGAGGAAATAATGGAAAAATACCTTGAAGAGGGTGAATTAAGTGAAGATGACCTTATAAAAGGATTAAAAGAGGGAGTGAAAAACAGAGAACTTTTTCCCATTATGGTGGCATGTGCCGCCTCAAATATGGGAACCCAGCAAATACTTGACACGGTAGTTTCACTTATTCCGAATCCGGTTGAAAGAGGAGAAATTAAAGCAACTTTAAACGGAGAAGAAACCACGATAAAACCGCTTGAAAACGAACCCTTTTCAGCTCTTGTTTTTAAAACGATCTCCGATCCTTATGCGGGAAGAATAAATCTCATGAGAGTATACTCAGGAACATTAAAAGTGGATACGATAGTCAGGAACACTACAAAAGGCATTGATGAGAAAATAGCAAACCTTGTGTACCTTCAGGGAAAGCAACAAACACCTGTTGAAAAAGTTTATGCGGGAGATATTGTTGCAACATTAAAATTAAAAGAAACTCAAACTTCCGACACACTTGCAGCTCCGGAAAAACCTGTTGTATTTGAACCCATTAAATTCCCTGAAGCCTCAATATCCTTTGCGCTTGAACCAAAAACAAGACAGGATGAGGACAAACTTTCCACTGCATTAACAAGGATTGCGGAAGAGGATCCCACCGTTAAATTCAGAAGGGATGCTCAGACAAAAGAATTGGTTATTTCAGGAAACGGCCAACTTCACATAGAGATAATTGTTTCAAGGCTTAAGAGAAGATTTAATGTAGATGTTGTCTTAAAACCTCCTAAAATACCTTACCTTGAAACAATCAAAGGTAAAGCTGATGTTGAAGCAAAGTATAAAAAACAGACCGGGGGAAGAGGCCAGTATGGACATGTTAAGATAAAATTGGAGCCACTTCCGAGAGGAAAGGATTTTGAATTTAAGGATGAAATTTTCGGAGGGGCTATACCAAAAAACTATATACCTTCTGTTGAAAAGGGAATTCAGGAGGCAAGGCAAAAAGGTGTCGTTGCAGGTTATCCGACAGTTGATTTCAGAGTAATACTTTATGATGGTTCATACCATGAAGTTGATTCTTCAGATATGGCATTCAAGATAGCTGCCTCCATGGCTTTTAAAAAGGGGGTTAAAGAGGCGAAGCCTACTATTCTGGAACCTATAATGAATGTTGAGATATCAGCTCCCGAGGAATATTTGGGAGATATTATGGGAAATCTCAACGGAAGAAGGGGAAAACCTCTTGGAACTGAACAGAGAGGAAAAATGAGTATAATAAAGGCTCAGGTTCCACTTGCTGAGATGCTTGATTTTGAACCCGCATTAACATCTATCACGGGAGGAAGAGGTTCCTATACAATGGAATTTTCTCACTATGAGGAGGTTCCCTCTCAGATTCAGCAAAAGATTATAGAACAGGCAAAGAAAGAAGGCAGAATTAAGGAAGAAGAAGAATAAACTTTTTAACTAATTAATACTGCTTTATTTAACTTTAATCCTTGACAGAAAACTTTTAATATATTAATTTAATAAAAAGGAGAGGATATGTTAGTTGAAAAGACAGATTTGAAAGGGATCAACTTCCTTAAAAGAGGAAAAGTTAGAGATATTTATGATTTGGGAGATTCTCTGTTGTTAATTTCTACCGATCGAATCTCTGCCTTTGATTTTGTTTTACCATCTCTTATTCCCTGCAAGGGAAAGGTTTTAAATTCCATTTCGGTTTTCTGGTTTCAAAAATTCAAAGATGAAGTTGAAAACCATCTTATTTACCACAAAATTGAAGATTACCCTGATGAATTGAAAAAATATAAAGAAATACTTGAAGGTAGGTCCGTGATCGTTAGAAAACTGAATCCAATACCATTTGAAATTATTGTCAGAGGTTATATAACCGGTTCAGGCTGGAAGTCTTATAAAGAAAGCGGTCAAATTTCAGGAATCAAACTTCCCGAAGGACTGAAAGAGAGTGATAAATTCCCAGAACCTCTTTTTACCCCGACTACAAAAGCTGAAGAGGGACATGATTTGCCAGTATCAAAAGAAGAAATGGCAAATAAAATAGGGAAAGAGCTGACCGATCTTTTAGAAGAAACAGCAATAAACATTTATAAAAAGGCAGCCGAATACGCTCTCAAAAAAGGAATAATAATAGCGGACACAAAATTTGAGTTTGCTGAAGAGGATGGTAAGTTAATTTTAATAGATGAAGTTTTAACTCCTGATTCATCAAGGTTCTGGCCACTTAAAGATTATGAACCAGGTAGAGCTCAAAATAGTTTTGACAAGCAATTTGTAAGAAATTATTTATTATCTTCGGATTGGGACAGAAAGACAACCCCTCCGCCACTACCCGAAGACATAGTTCAAAAAACTTCCTCTCTCTACAGGCAGATATACGAACTTTTGACAGAAGAAAAGATTAACTGTTAAAATGACAGCCCTTGACTATACCTTAATAGCTATAGTGTCCTTTTTTGTTTTAATGGGACTTCTAAATGGATTTATTTCAAGCGTAATCTCAATTATTACCTTAATAGGAGGAGTGTTTTTAGCTTTTAAATACGGAGTAGTACTTTCCACAATTTTACCTTTTTCTAAAACAGTGGCTGAAATAGTCGCTTTCGTAGGAATTATCATAATATCAATAATTATTGGAAAGCTATCTTCCTATATATTAAAAAAAATCATGTTTGGCAGTTTAAAACTTTTAGATAGGCTTTTGGGAGCTCTATTGGGTTTTGTTGAAGGTTTTTTTGTCTCTTTTTTTATCGTTTACATACTTGTGGTTTTCGCAGCCGGGAAAATCACATTAAAGCAGAATAGTTTTTCTTACTTTGTTTATGAGAACGGGAGAAAAATCATTAATGTTGTAAAAAAAGAAAAAATAAAGAGATATAATGGAAAAGAATTTAAAGGGCAAGCTTGAAGAAATTGCAAATTTTGTAATCAGAAATCATCTCTCCTTAAAGGATATTATGGATGAAATGGAAAAAACATTAATAGAAACAGCATTAAAAGAGACAAATTTCAATAAGGTGAGAGCTGCAAAACTATTGAAACTTCATAGAAATACAATCAGATTGAAAATAAAAAAATTGGGAATAAATGACGAGGAAACCATAGAGATTGAATAAATTAATATTGACTATTTTTTTAAAAAAGATATAATATAGGTTCTTAAAAAAATTGGAGGTTTGCCGTGTTAAAGTGCAACCAGAAATCTTTATTTTTTATTGATGATTTGTAGGAATTAAAATTTAGGAGGTGTGCCATGCGGGAAGCATTGGGGAATCACATTTTAGTGGAATTCTACAATTGTGATTCTGAAAGGTTAAGATCAGTTGAGTACATTGAAAGGGTTTTATTAAGGGCTGCCGAAGAATCAGGGGCAAAGGTGGTAACATCAAATTTTCATCAATTTCAACCTTATGGGGTCTCAGGTGTGGTAGTCATAGAGGAATCTCATTACACTATTCATACCTGGCCTGAACACAATTATGCGGCTGTGGATCTTTTTTACTGCGATCCCTCAGTTGATGTTGACAGAGCCATTGATGTCATTAGTGAAGCTTTGAATTCAAAAAATTATTCCACTATGGAAATTAAAAGAGGAACTTTTATAAATCAAAAAACCCTTTCCAATGCTGAATCCGAGGTAGAAAGGGAGGCAGTTTAATTGTGAGCGACGAAACCGACAATAGTGGCCTCTGGTACAGAGAGGATTTCGGAGACAGTGTAAGCTATCTTAATAGAGTAGAAAAAGTATATTTTAGCGGAAAATCAAAGTTTCAGAATATAGATATTGTTGAACTCGGATTTTTAGGCAAAACTCTCTTTTTGGACTCCAAAATCCAATCAGCTCAAATTGATGAGCATATTTATCATGAAGCACTGGTACATCCTGCTTTACTCCTTCACCCCGAGCCAAAAAAAGTCTTAATAATAGGCGGCGGTGAAGGTGCAACTCTAAGAGAAGTTTTAAAATACAAAGATCTGGATAAAGCTGTAATGGTGGATATAGACGGCGAATTAGTGGAATATTGTAAGGAGTATATGCCTGAATGGTCAGATGGAGCTTATGATGACCCCCGTGCCGAACTTATTATAGGAGATGCTAAGGAATACATAGAAAAGGACGGAGAAAAATTTGATGTAATTATTTCAGATTTAACGGAACCCCTTGAAGAGGGACCTTCTGTTTTTCTTTTTACCAGGGAATTTTATAATAAAATCTATGAACGGCTTAATAATCATGGAATATTTGTGGCACAATCAGGTTCCGCCTTTACGGGTATTGCTCAATTTATGGCAACAAATTATAAAACACTCGGGAAGGTTTTTCCGGAGGTAATACCATATCAAATTTTCATATTCTCCTTTTCCATGATGTGGGGGTTTAACCTTGCATTAAAAGGTTTGAACTTTAAGAATGAATTAAAAAAAGTAAATAAAAGATTAACGGATAAAGCAATTAACCTAAAACATCTTGACTATAATTTAATAGAATCCATGACAGTTCTTTCCAAAGAGCTAAAAAAAGAGCTTGAAAAGGGAATAATATCAACGGATGATTCACCGTTTTTCTGGACACTCTGAAAAATGAAAGATGAATTTTGGTTCAAGGAATTTCATCATAAAGGCTTTTATATCGGCTTTAAAAAGAAAAAGGTCTTAAAGGAATTTAAATCTAAGTATCAAAAGATTGAGGTATTTTATAATGAGTTCTGGGGGAATGTTTTAATCCTTGACGGTCTTGTTATGATTACGGAAAAGGATGAATTTTTCTATCATGAAGCTATTGCCCACCCTCCCCTTTTTGTCTCCGAAAAGCCCAAAAGAGTGCTTATAATAGGCGGAGGAGACGGGGGAACTTTAAGAGAGGTTTTAAAGCATAATGTGGAGAGTGCTGACCTTGTGGAGATTGATGAAGCTGTTATAAATGTGTCAAAGGAATTTTTTCCGGACATTGCTGCTTCATTTACTGATAAAAGAGCAAATATAATAACAGAGGATGGCGTCAGGTTTTTAGAAAAAACGGAGAATAAATACGATGTGATAATTGTGGACTCATCGGAGCCTTTCGGTCCGTCTTCTGTGCTTTTCACCCGTAAATTTTATTCATTGATGAAAGATAAAATTAGTGATTCCGGAGTGATATCCGCCCAATTGGGAAGTTATCTCTTTCATAAGAAATTCATCTCAGAGTTTTTCAAAGAGATAAAAGATCTTTTTAAGGATTCTTATCTTTATACAGGAATTACCCCGACCTATCCGGGAGGATTATGGACATACGGTATTTTCTCAAAGAAAAATTTAATAAAAGACTCTGTCTGGAAAAAGGATATTCAGACAAAATATTACAATGAGTTGATTTTCAAAGGCTCTCTTAAGAGTGAGATATGAAAAAAGTTTTAATAACCGCCCCTCTCTCGCCTCTGGGAAAACTTTTCGTAAAATACTATGGCGAAAGAGGAGATTTTCTCTTTTTGCATTATAGAGGGACCCACCACAGCAGTGTTGATTCAATTCTCTCAAAATACAGAGGGGAAGGATTTCATTTTGAATTCAAAATGAATAATATTGATGAGTGGATTGAAGAGATATCCTTTATTGAACCGGATGTGCTGATAAACAACTTTGGTCCCTTTATATATAAAAACTGGAAAGAACAGACCTATGATGAGTGGAAGGAGATTATTGAGTATAATCTATTGCTTACATTTTTTTCAGCCCGGAAGGCTCTTGAATTGATGATAAAAAAGGGTTATGGCCGTGTAATAAACATTGGATTTCACAATCTTGAAAAAAAAGATTTTTATTTCCCCAATGTATTACCCTATGCAATTTCAAAATTCGGTATTCAGATTTTAACGGAAACTTTATCAAAGGATATTAAAGAGGAAAACATTAAAATAAACCTTATTTCTCCGGAATATGTAAAAGGGGTAAAACCTGATCCCATGAGTAAACCCGTATCAGAGAAAAGTTTATTTCCCATTCTTAATGAGATAATGGGGGATAAAGGTGTCAGCGGTAAACATTATATTATAAAGGAGGAATAATGAATCCTAAATATAT
The DNA here is from genome assembly GCA_027031485.1 of Candidatus Aminicenantota bacterium. Classification (GTDB taxonomy): domain Bacteria; phylum Acidobacteriota; class Aminicenantia; order JAMOAD01; family JAMOAD01; genus JALXDT01. The sequence continues at coordinate 7,201 of JALVQI010000081.1, forward strand.
ATTCGGTCCTGTTCCCTCAAGGAGACTGGGAAATTCACTGGGAATAAATCCTATCCCTCTTAAAACCTGTAATTACTCCTGTGTATACTGTCAGCTCGGAAAAACTTCGGATTTAAAAAATGAGATAAAAGAGTATTTTCCTCTGAATGAAATTGAAGCTGAATTGGTGAATTTTTTCCAAAATGTTAAAAATCTTCCGGATTACATAACAATAGTCGGAGAGGGAGAGCCTCTCCTGTATTCAAAGTTGGGAGAATTAATAGCTTTTATAAAGGAGACTTTTTTACCTCCCGTAGCTCTTATTACAAATGGTTCCCTTCTTTATATTAAAGAGGTAAGAGATAGTGTCTCAAATGTCGATGTGATTTTGCCAACTGTTGATACTGTTATCCCCGAAACCTTTAAAAAGATTAACAGGCCCTATCGTGATTTGAGTTTGGAAAAGATTCTTGAAGGTTTGCTTCTGACGAAAGCGAGTTTTAAAGGAGAATTCTGGGCTGAGGTTATGCTCGTAAAGGGATTGAATGACAGTGAAAAAGAGATTATTGCTCTTTCCGAATATTTTAAAAAATTAAAACCCGATAGAATTTTCATAAATATCCCCGTAAGACCTCCGGCTGACAGCTGGGTTGAATCTCCCGACATATCAGCTTTTCATATTGTGGAAAAATATATTCCGGAAGCAGAGTTCATAAATTTTTCTGCTGCAGGTATTATTGATCCTGAAGCCTATGACTCTCTGGAAGAGCTTATAATTTCGGTGTCAAGAAGACACCCGATAAGTCTTCAACTTTTGAAAAATTCTGTAAATGAATCGGATGAAAAAATAGAAAAGGCAATAAAAAAACTTGAGAGTGAAGAAAAAATAAAGCTTTTAAAACACGGAAACAAAACTTTTATAAGAGGGCTTTCAGAGAGAACAAAATTATTAAACAGATAAAATCAGGGCATTTTCCCCTTTAAAAGATCAAAAAGGTATTCTGTGGGAATTCCCATAAATGTTTTTCTCCACACTCTATCACAATTATTGCATGTTTGAAGATCTGCAATATCCTGTTTTGCATGCTTTTCTCTGAAATGGACTAATTTTTCCCCATTCCAGATCTCTTTTAAAGACATATCCTGTATGTTTTCAAGGGGATAGTATTCAAAGAAATCCTGAGAACATGGCATTGCTCTTCCGTTCCATAAAACAATTATTCCATGCCATAAAAAGGTGCAGGGAGTGAACTTTATCTTTTTGTTTTTTAATCTGACATATCCTGCCCAATTATGAATTTTTTTTACCACAAGTTCGTCTAAGTCTAAACCCTCAAAATTTTTTAAAAATTTCCTCCGCTTTTCCATATCAGAAATCTCGGAGTTCGGAAAATCTATAAGTTCTATGGCAACTATCGGATGCTTTGCTTTCATCTCCTTTTTTAAAATTAATAAATTTCGGATGTTTTCTACGACCTCATCAAATTTCGCACCCACACGTATTCTCTCATACGTCTTTGGTGTATAACCATCAAATGAAAAGGAAATTCTATCAAGTCCGGATTTTATGATTTCCTTTGATAATTCTTTTGTCAGGACAGTTCCGTTTGTATGAAGCTTTGTTCTCCATCTGTACTTTGTAACATAGTGCAATAATTTTACAAATTCCGGGTGAAGAAGGCTTTCTCCTCTGTGGAGAAGGCTTACATCAAAAATATACTCCTGGGCTTCATCAACAAGCTTTTTGAAAACTTCAAAATCCATATATCCTCTCTGTTCGTCAGGCAAATCCTTATTTGGGCACATTACGCATTTAAGATTACAATCAGAGGAAAGCTCAATCCATAAACGAACAGGCAAATTTTTTAAAACGGTTTTTCTTCTGATATACTCAGAGTATAAGCCTAACAATCTTTTATAATATTTTACAGTTCCTTTCATAGTTAAGGATTTTATCATAAAAGAGTGTTTTATAAAACAAAAATTTCAAGATTGTTTTTTAAAAGAATCTGTTTTGAGCCAATTTTTTTGCGGTAAATATCTTGTTTTCTCCGAATTTCTCCTTTATTTTTATGATAATGGGAGAGAGACTTTCCCTTTTGTTAAGTTTTGAATCAAAAAGATAGGAATATGGCATTCTTTTTACATTTTCCCCGAACACAGTGACAGCCCTCAGTTTGCCCCTTATAGGATTATAATTTTTTAAAAACAGGGATTTTGCGGTTTTAAAAATATCCGAATAGTTGGAAACAGGAGGAAATACTTTGGTTTTGTAAAATTCCTCATAAAAATTGTAATACCTCAACTTTATTCCTAAAACAGAAGCCTTTACCCTGTTTTTGACAAGAGTCTCCGAGATCTCCCCGCAAAAATGAGAGATATAGGAAAGAATCTCCTCTTTATCACAGATATCTTTATCAAAGGTTTGCCCTCTTGAAACAGACTGAAATGGCAGAGAGCTTAATTGATTTCTCTCAAAAGGGAGCACATAAAGTCCGAAACCTGTTTTTATTTTCTCCCAGAGTAAAAAATCCTTTCTCTCAATATCCTCTCCCCTCTCAAAGCCAAGCATAGAAAATTTTACTGAGAGTCTTCTTCCGATCCCCGGAATCTTTGAGATGATAACCCCTTTTAAGAATTCATTTTCATCTGTTATCTTACATATGCCCCCGGGTTTTGCAAGCTCTGTTGCAACCTTTGCCGAAACCTTTTTATCTCCTATTCCGACCGAAGATTCAAGAGAAATAGAGCTTTTTATCCTCTCTTTTATCATGGAGGCAAGTTTTAAATCCGAATTCCACAAAAACTTGAGCCTTGAAATATCAATGAATGCTTCATCAATTGAATAGTGTTCCACATCAGGGGAAAACTCTTCAAGTATTTTAAAAAATTTGCGGGAATATTCCTCATAAAGCTCATATTTTGCGGGGACAAAGATACAAGATGGGCAGAGAGAAAAAGCCTTTTTATAAGGCATGCCGGCTTTAATTCCATACTTTCTCGCCCCATAGTTTGCCGATGTCACAACACCTCTTTTACCGGCTCCCATAACAACAACCTCTTTTCCTCTCAAAGAGGGATCTTCGGCAATCTCCACAGAGGCAAAAAAAGCATCAAGGTCAATATGCAAAACTTTACTCATACTTTCTTAAAATTCCTATTACTTTACCGACTATTTTAAGCTCTTTTGCCTTAATAGGCTGATATTCTGGATTCTCAGGAATCAGAAGATAGGAATTCTTTAAAATTTTTAATTTTTTAAGTGTTATTGAGCCATCATCCAATATGGCAATAATCGTATCTCCCGAATGGACATCCTCCGTTCTCTTTAAGATTACTATATCCCCGTCATTTATGTAAGCATCTTTCATACTCATCCCTTTTACCTTAAAGGCTACTATATCTTTATTGTTTGAACCTACAAACCAGTATGGTAATTCTATCTCCTCTCCAAGTTCGGAAAAGATTTCAAAGGGGAAACCAGCAGGGACAAAACCCACAAGAGGAACAGTGAAAAAATCGGAAGATTCTTTTACCAGAGAGTATTTTCCATCTTTAAATTTCACAAAACCTTCAGCCTCCAATTTTTTCATATATTTCCACACAGAGTTTGTTGAACTCAAGCCTGTATAGGAGGCTATTTCACGGAAAGAGGGGAAATAGCCGTAACTATCTATAAAACTCTTTAACCTATCCAGAAAATGTTTTTGCTTCTTAGTAAGCATTTGTTCACCTTTTGTTCTATAATATAGGAAAAATTCGGATAAATGTCAAGGGTAAGGTTAGCCTTGAGCCCCTAAAAATCGGATAAGAAAGAAATTGTGAATTGTGAATTGGAGCTGTTAGTGTTTTGTTTATTGCTGTTTGTTTTTTATCAAATATAATTGATTGTAGGGGCAATTCATGAATTGCCCCTACAGATATTTATTATGATTCGCCATTTTTTTAATTAAAGGAATCAAAAAATAATTAATTACGAGAAATTACCCACATTCCCTGTAATTAGCTCAGAGCTCAGGGCTCAATGCTCAGGGCTATTACATTTAATTGCCCCTGCGATTTGATTTCCGATTCACACTGAACCATCTTTTAAATACTTCTCCTACGCGGATGCTTTTATCGCCTTTTTCTTTTTTCTGTGAAAAAAGAGGATGAATATTCCTATGACAACAACAATTGTAACAAGAAGTGCTATTAGATTATGGGCTATCATTGAGACAAGAATTATAATAATACTTAAAATTAGAGCAACAATAAAGGTGATTATATTTACAACTGTTCTTGTAATATTACCTAAGAATGGCAGAATATCCAAAAGAGCAAAGATAGGACCAAAGAGTGCACTTAACCCTGTCCAGATTAAAAAAAAGCCTACCAATCTTAAAAGCCATGATATAATCTTGTACTCTGTCTTCATTGTGGCAACAGCTTCATCCCTTGTACCCCTGAATAACCTGTATATCTTTTTCTTTCCCTTGTACAGGTAAGGAACTATGCTTGAGCCTTCCACTTTACCGAATATTGTGGCAGGGGAAAAAGTGTTTGGTATGGCTGAATATGATATTCTTATATCTCCCACAACAGGTTTGTTTAATGTTCCTTCTCCGTTGAAAATATAACCTCCTTCAACATATCCTTCCGCTCCATCAATAAGCATATCTTCTGTCACGGAAATCGTTTGAGGTGATGGGAGTCTTACGGATTTTAAATCAATAGTATAAGCTCCTATTTTTGCAGAGTGCGCATAAAAAGATGCGGGCTTTACGGTTAGCTGAGGGTTTTCATGCCCCTCTGGATGTCTGAAGGACGAAGAAGAGGGAGGAGAAGATGTCCACTCTCTGGTATATCTGTAAGTGGTTACTCTCTCTGTTTTGCCGCCAATCTTCTTTTTTGTTTTTGTGCTTTTGTGCTCAACCCATGCATACATTTCAACCTTTCTGTGAAGCACTGCATAGGGTCCCGGATTAATATATTCAGGGTCTCCGATCTCTCCTTCGCTTTTAAAAGTTCCTGTGGCTGATACAAATTTGCCATTGTAGGACATATCAATTTTTTCAGCATTTAGGGGAACACTGAGTTTTTCGGAAACCTTTCCCACATTTACTCTTCCCTCATTTACCCAGAGAATAATAACTCCAGCAATAAAAAGAAGAATACCAATAAAAACTCCTTTAATACTTGAGCCTATGTTTTTTCCAAGCCCTATCACTTCTGTCTCTGTAAATTCATCAGGCATATTTCCCTCCTTTTGATTTGTAAGTTTTTTATATTAACAAAAAAAAACACACATTAAAAGCAAACAGAATAGCACTGCTCCTCTGATTAGCTTTGAGCATTAAGTCATAAGCAGATTCTGGAGCTTATTAGTTTATTGCTATTTGTTAGCTTTTTTAACTTAAAAAAGAAAATAGGGGGAAATTGATAACAAGAAATTAAACACCTTCCTTGTGAACAGCTCAAGGCTCAATGCTATGAGCTCAAGGCTAATTATAAATGCTTCTCTAATATAATATAAAAAATCTCTACCAATATAAATTTCTGTTACTAATATAAATTTCTTGTTTTAAAAACTTATTTCTGTTAGGATGTTATACATGAAAATTTCAAGATTGATTTTTATTTTTATAGTCTTTTTCATATTTGGGCAGAGAATTTTTGCCTTAACAAATTCCTCTGATAAAGAGGATAAAACAAAGGAAAGCTGGTTTAATAAAATATCCTTAAATCTGGACATAGATAATATCACTTATGATTCCTTAAAAAAAGAATTTAAGGCGAACTTTGAAATAGAAATAACCAATGTCAATCAAGACAAATTTATGTATAACCTTGATTTTTCTTATAGCTATGATAAAGACAGGGATATTTATGATAGTTCCGAAGTTATTGATACTGAAACAGATTTTGAGTTTAACTTTAAAATAAATAAAATCATATTAAAAAAATTAGGGTTTGCCTTTTTATTTAAAATAAATAATGAGAAAGAAAATTCAGACTACACGAATGTTACTGATTTTGATATTTCCCCGATCGGATTTATATATAATATCATTAATTCGGAAAACATCAATGAGTTTTCAATAAGTTATTTCCCGACTCTGAATATACATCAATACTATCCCTTAAGTTCCATGCCATCATATTCACCTGGAAATTTAGGCAGTTCCTCTCTTCTGTTTCTTAAATCCCTAAAACAGGTGCGGGAAAAGACGCTTCATCATCTGTTTAAAACTGTCTTTGACGCCTCTTTCCTTAAAGAAAAGATTGATATTAAAAATAAATTATATTTTAAAATAGCTCATATTTTAAATAAAGATAATAATGATTTTGAAGACATCAGCAATATAATAGTTCACAATAAGTTCAAAATAGAATACAATTTTTCGGATAATTTCTCAATCGGATATAAATATGAATTTAAGTTTGATGAAAGAAGAACCCGCGATCACCTGGTGCCGGCTATTGACAACAAAAATGCGATTGTACTTTCTTTCTCATGGAATTAAACAAACCTAAGGAGATAAAATGAAAAAAATTTTTTTGACAATTTTGATTGTCGTGGTTTTACTCGTTTATGCCCCCCGACTCTTTTCACAGGATGTTACACTTGAGACTGTTAACCAAACCCTTACAGAGCTTCAAGCTCAGGTAAGTTCTATATTAGGAAGCGGCGAAGGAAGTAATTTGGAAACAATATTAAGCAGGTTAAGTAGTATTGAAGAAAAGTTAGATACCCTAACAAGAAATACCGGTAAACTTGAACAGATAGATACTCAGTTAACTGAAATAAACAGCACTATTAAAGAATTAAATCTCTCATTAAGAGAAATGAGAAATTTTTCAAGAGTAGCAGAGGATATTCCTGATGTTCAAGATATTGCCGAGATGGTAGAAAAAATGGACAAATTAGGAGAATTAATTACAACAGCTCTGGAAAAACTTGAAAGGCCTACTCAAGAAGAAGTAAGTATAATAAAGAAAATATGGAAAAAAGTTGAGAAACCAGTGGATGTAGTCATAGCCATAGGTGTTTTAATTGACTTCTCTGAAAGGATAGAGGGATGGGTAAAAGATACTTTTGAATCATCAGATGATAACAGTTATCCTCTCCCGGCTCCCGGTTTTTATTCTTCGTCAAACAATAATAATTCATCTTATTACAAATGCATAAATGATCAGCTCATTGAGCTAAAAAATGATTATATACCTTTGTTAAAAGCATATAAAACACTTCTGGTAAAAATTGATACTCCTGTAAAAGATATTGAAAATATAATTCCTAAAATAGAGGAAATTTCCAATGATCTGGAAAAAGCTCTGAAACCTGTTGATAAATTCAATAAAGATCTAAAACCTTTAAGGGAAAAATTAAAAAAAATGGATAAATTATTGAGGAAAAAGATTGATTTCAAATTTAAAGTTAAGATAATGGGTGTTACTTATAAGCATCATTTTCATTTAATTAGCGTTAAAGAGGCTTTAAAGGGAGTTGATCATATTGAAAAAATGATGGCAGATTTATTACCCAATGACATCTATCTTGCTTTAAAAGCATTCGGTTTAAAAAAAGCAGCTAAAAAAATTCATGAAATGGCAGAACATCCGTTTAGACTTCTTTTAAGAGATATAAAAAAGTTGATAAAAAAGGTAAATATCCCGGGTGTTTCCGATCTTGAAAAGACTTTTGATAAAACAAAAGAAAAAATGAAATCATTTGAAAACAAATTAACCGACATATATCATTTAGGCATTCCTGAGGTTGATGTTAACCTTTATAAAAAAATGGTTGAAAAAGGAGCAGACTACTTTATAGATAAATGCAAAAATTGATTTATTTCAAATAGAAATACTTAGAGGTGAGCTTTCAAGCTCACCTCTTTTTTATTTGTAATTTAATCTTTCTCAAGTGTCTCTTCTCTTTCAAAAGGATTAAATGTGAGTGGAGCTCTGATTATTTTAAACTCTTCGCTATATTTTTTACCTCTGAATTTAAACTCCAATCTCAATGTTTGAGGTTTGATTTTACCCTTCAAAAGTCTTCTTAAATTAAATCTGGTTACATTTATCCCCCTTTCAGCTTTTATTTTTTTCTTTCCGATCCTTTTCCCTTCTGCGTTAAAAACAGATACCTCCAATTTACCGGCTTTTGAAGTGTAATAATAAACAGGAGGATTTTTATAAAGATAGTAAAAATCATAGTCTTCATAATAGGATACCATTGCCTTTTCCAACGGAAACAGATAAAACTCTTTCTTAAATATTTCAGAAGTTAACTCTTCAATCGGCTCAACATCAAGAACATAGGCGGATCTTCCGTGAGTTCCGATAATCAAATCCTTTGCCACAGGCTGAATTCTTAAATCGTGAACAGCTACATCAGGCAGATTTGTATTCAAGGAATACCAGCTCTCACCTCTGTTTAAACTGACATAGACGCCCTCATCGGTTCCCACATAGAGAATATTTCCATTAAAAGGGTCCTCTCTTATCACATTGACAGGTTCATCGGGTAGATTGGATTTTATGGATTTGTAAGTTTTTCCGAAATCATCCGATACAAAAAGATAAGCGGTAAAATCATCATCCCTGTAACCATTTAAAGTAACATAAACTCTACCTGTTTTAAATTTTGAGGCAATAACTCTTGAAACCCATTTTCTTTCAGGCAAACCATTTATAATTTTATCCCAGGTTGCACCATCATTTTTTGTAACCCATACCAGTCCGTCATCTGTTCCCACATAAAGCAATCCCGGCTCTATGGAAGATTCCGAGATTGTGGTTATTGTGCTATAAGGCACATCTCCTTGAGGTTTCTGGTTTGTTGTCAGATCAGGACTTATGGCAAACCATTTATCCCCTCTATTATAAGATTTAAAGACCTTGTTTGCTCCCAGATATAGGATTTGAGAGTTATAGTGGGAAATAAGAAATGGAGTAATCCAGTTAAATCTGAGCTTGGGTTCGCCGATTTTTGAATGGGGCTTTATCATTTTAGCTCTTTTATTTGCGAGATCTAATCTTGAAATATTCCCGAATTGAAATTCCGCATAAACTGTGTTTTCATCATTGTGATCTATTTCAACATAACCTCCGTCTCCTCCGTAGATCATCTCCCACTTTTTATAATTATTAATAGTATTTACACTGGAGCCCATAACAACTCCATTGTCCTGCAATCCTCCGTAAACATTATAGGGCTTTTTCAAATCATAATTAATAGAATAAAACTGAGAAATCGGCAATGTTTTTATTTTCATCCAGTTTTTACCACCATCATAGGAAATATTTACTCCGCCATCATTTCCTACAATTATGTGATCAGTATAGTTGGGATCTATCCACATTGCATGAAAATCTCCGTGAACTCCTTTTCCTCCAGTATTTTTCCAGGTTCTTCCTCCATCAGTGGATTTCATAATAGGAACACCCATTATATAAACCTCTTTATAATTCTTAGGATTAACTCTTATCTGACCGAAATAGTATCCATAGGTAACAGTCATTCCTCTTATCCTTCCCTTACTAACCTTTTTCCAGGTATCTCCACCATCTTCACTTCTGTAAACTTCTGTCCCCTTTATATTAGTTTCATATAAAGCCTTATCGGCATCCATTACAAAATCAGCAAGATCCTTTGTTGTGATTTTTCCCGATTTTAAAAGTGCAATCACTTTATCAGCAGTGTATTCCTTAGGAATATGATAGGATCTCAGGAATTCATTTATTTTTTTCCTTCCGAGGGAAATAAATTCTTTTGTGCTCATATTTCTTACTTTTATTGAATTTAATTTGCCCTCTTTCTTGGATTTTTTAACCGGAATTTTCTGTTGATTGTCAATTACAGCATAAATAATTTTCGGATTGGATTGATAAATAGCAAGACCAATTCTCCCTACAATTTTACCGGAAGGCAAACCCTTCGTGAGTTTCTTCCAGTGAGCTCCACCGTCAGTAGTTCTGTAAATTCCGCTACCTTCTCCGCTTTCAACAAAATTCCAGGCTCTTCTGTCTCTCTCCCACATTGCAGCATAGAGTATTTTAGGGTTTTTAGGATTCATTACAATATCAATAGCACCGGTTTTATCATTTACATACAAAACCTTTTTCCAAGTTTTCCCACCGTCAATACTCTTATAAACACCTCTTTCTTTGTTGTAGGTATAAAGATGTCCAATAGCTGCAACATATACTATATCCGGATTTTTCGGGTCAACGACAATTCTACCTATATGGTGGGTATCTGAAAGTCCCATATGTTTCCATGTCTTTCCTCCGTCATCGCTTCTGTAAATTCCTGTTCCCGAGTAAGAACTTCTTGAACTATTGTTTTCTCCAGCTCCCAGATAAATTATATTTGAATTTGAAGGAGCAATAGCTATATCCCCTATACTGATCGAGGGAGCATGGTCAAAAATCGGAGTCCATGTAATTCCATTGTTTTCTGTCTTCCAAATACCTCCCGAAGCTGCTGCAACATAGTAAACATAAGGCTTATCCTTCGGAACCGCAATGTCCGTAACTCTTCCGCTAATTTCAAAGGGACCGATTAGTTTCCATTTAAGAGCTTTAAAAATTGATTTCTCCTTCATCTTGTTGTGAATTTCAAATGTTTTTAGCCTATATTCAGGCTTTGTAGGATTAGGGTTAACTCTTTTCATCAAGAGTTCATCTTTATCCGCATCCTTTTGAGCTGAAAAAGCAAAAGTCGTAAAAATCACAAATAAAAACAGGTTAAAATAAAAAAGAATCTTTTTCATGAAGACCTCCATCTGATTTAATATTTATTATACGATAAAAAACAATAAAAGGTTAACATTTCATATCACTTTTTATCTTTTAATTTTAATTTAATAGATTTAAAAGATAAAACCTTACTCTTCGGACAATCCCTATGTGATAATTGATAGAGGCTTGCTGATTTATTTTCAAAACAGATTTATACACTATTTTTGATTAAACTTTAACAACAAATTGTATTCGTAAGGGCAAATATTAAAACAAATATCGAATTATGTAAATACAGCAACACCACTGTTTCATCTTCTGCCCAATAATACTCAACTAAAAAACAAATCACTACTTTTCATAAGCGTAAGACTAAAGAAACCCAAATTAGTTTTTTTCTTAAAAAAAGTAGTTTTTTAATTGATAAAATATAAGAAATCTTGTATAATTTGTTTTAGAAATAAGGCACAAGAAATTTTAGTAAATATCGGAGGAAAAGATGAAAGTTCTTTTATCGGGTGTCATTAATTTAAAGCATACCAATCAAATTGATGTTTTGGACAGCATATTAAACACCTTGAAAAAACTTGATGTGGAACTCAGTTTTATCGAAGGAGAAGTTATGTGCGGCGAAGCATCAATTAATCTCGGTATATCTGAAAAAATACTTCCAATTTTTAAAAGTTTCAAAGAAAAAGTGGAGGAGATAAAACCTGATGTTATCATATCTGCTTACGCAGCCGGAGTTGCAAAATGGGCAAGAGATCTTCCCAATAACTATGGTCTTAAACTTTCAGTCCCTTATATTCATGTAAGCGAATTTTTCGCAGAACAATTTTCAAAGAAAAAACCTGAATTTGCTCCATTTCCCCACTCATACTTTGTTCAGCACGGTTGCACTCTGGGAAGAAAACTTGGAAGATTCAGTGCCATAAGGGAAATCCTGAAACTAATTCCGGAATTAGAGGTAATGGAAGAGGATTATCCGACAGCAGAAATTGAGGGATTTGACCCTGCAGAATTTAATTCCTGTCCGGGATCCTGGCTTAATTTCACTCAACCTGATTTAGGTGATTATATAAAGGAAAACTATGTGCTTGATATTTTAGTCCCCCGAAAACCCGAATATGCAGGTTCCACCTGTGCAAATGGTCATTTCGGAATAAGGCAGGGGCTTGAAATAGCTGAAATCAATTCAATAAAACCATTATATTTTACCCAATTACTTGAAAAGGTTTGGAAATAAGGAGGAAAAAATGGAAAACAAAGAAAAAGATATAAAACAGATACACAATGAATACATGAGTGAAATAATTGCAGACGGAGCTGAAAACGAGACATTGAGAACAGCAATAAAAAGAGCAAGAGAAGCTTACAGGAAAAATCTCAAAAAGGCCCTTGAAACTTTTCCTGAATCTGTTGAATACAAAGAAAAAGCAAGAAAGATCAAGGAGTATGCAATTGATCATCTTGAAGAATTAATAGAAAAGACAAAAGAAGCAGTGGAGAGAAATCACGGTCATTTTTATCTTGCAAAGGATGCAGAGGAAGCCAACAAGATTATTTCAAAAATAGTCGGAAAACCTAAAAAAATTATTGTAAAAGGGAAAAGTTTGACCACTGAGGAAACAGAATTAAGACAATTCCTTCAAAAAGAGGGGCATGAAGTATGGGAAACAGATTTAGGAGAATTTCTTGTTCAGATAAGAGAGGGAAGACCCATGCATATGCTTGCTCCTTCTGTGGATCTTACAAGAGAGGAAGCCGCAAAATTAATATCCAAGATTACAGGAGAGAAGCTTCCCGAAGATAAAATTGAAACAAGTGTTGCAGCGGTAAGAAGATTTTTAAGGGAAAAATTCACCAATGCTGATGTCGGAATTGCAGGAGCAAACTCCATATCTGCAGACACCGGGACTCTTTTTATAATTGAAAATGAGGGAAACATCAAATTAACAGCCTCTTTGCCCGAAAAATTCATAGCTCTTGTGGGAGTTGAAAAGATAGTGCCAACTCTTGATGATGCATTTCACATGGTAAAAACAACATGGAGATTCGCAAACTATCAGGTACCATCATATGTCCATATGATCTCAGGGCCTTCAAAAACAGGGGATATTGAAAAGGTTACAACCTATGGAGCCCATGGGCCAAAAGAGTTCCATCTTGTTCTCCTTGATAATGGAAGAATAGAATTATCAAAGAATAAGGATTTTAAGGAAATTCTTTATTGTATGAAATGCGGAGCCTGTATGTATGAATGTCCTGTCTTCTGGGTAACAGCAGGGCACTTCGGAAAAAGCTATCCCGGTGGTATAGGAGCTCTATGGGATGCATTCATAGCAAAAGGATTTAAAGAGGGGGCACCTTCCGTTTACAGCTGTGCAATCTGTGACAGATGCAGAGTCAGATGCCCTTTAAATATTGATACTGCAAAACTGATAATAAAACTCAGAAAAATACTTTATGAAAAAGGTTATGCTCCAACAACAGTAAAGGAAACTGAAAAGCAATTTTTCGGAGATATAGAATAATAATTAATAATTTAATAAACAATAGAAGGAGGTATAAAAATGGGTTGTCTAACAGCCGGTGAGCAAAAATATTCAAGGGGTCTGGAAGGAGTAATTGCTGCAATAAGCGCTATTTCCTGTATTGACGGAGAAGAAGGTCATCTTATCTACAGGGGATATCCCATAGAAGTGTTAGCAAAGTATTCTAACTATGAAGAAACTGCATACCTGCTTCTTAAGGGTAAACTTCCAAATAAAAGAGAGTATGAAGAATTCAAACGACAATTAAAGGAGAATGCCGGATTACATCCCGGAATGATTGATGTGATTAAAAGATTTCTAATGGATGCACATCCAATGGATGTAATAAGATCTATGGTATCTCTTATGGGAGTTTTCTGTCCGGACAAAAAAGAACATACACTTGAAGCAAAATACCTGAAAGCAATAAGAGTAACAGCAAAACTTCCCACAATGATTGCAGCTTTTCACAGATTAAGAGAGGGAAAAGAGATAATTGCTCCGGACCCCAATCTAAATCATGCTGAAAACTTTTTGTATATGATGACAGGAGAAAAACCCGATGAACTAAGTGCTAAAGTACTGGATATAGCATTAATTCTCCATGCGGAACACGGTATGAATGCTTCTACCTTTTCAGGGATGGTCACAGCATCATCACTTTCAGATATATATTCAGCAATTACATCAGCCATCGGAACATTGAAGGGACCTCTTCATGGTGGTGCCAATGAAAGAGTTATGCACATGTTAGATGAAATAGGCTCCCTTGATAATGTGAGAAGCTTCATAGAAAATGCTCTCTCGGAAAAGAGAAAAATAATGGGATTCGGACACAGAGTTTACAAAGCCTATGATCCGAGAGCAAAAATCTTAAAAGATTGGGCTTACAAACTTTGTGAAATGAAAGGTGATTTGATGCATTTCAAAATGGGAGAAGAGATTGAAAAAATAATGATTGAAAAGGTGGGTAAGAAAGGTATTTACCCCAATGTGGATTTTTATTCAGGACTTGTATATACTCATCTCGGAATTCCGAGGGATATATTCACGCCGGTTTTTGCAATGGCAAGGTCCATTGGGTGGTCAGCCCACATTGTTGAATATCTTGAATCAAATAGAATCTACAGACCAAGAGCCATATACAATGGACCGATAGACCTTGAATACATACCTATTGACAAAAGAGACGAATAAAAATAAGGAGGAATCATGGGAAAAACAATAGCAGAAAAAATTCTCTCTGAAAAAGCCGGAAAAGATGTAATTCCGGGAGAGATTATTGTTGCAAAAGTTGACCTCGCACTGGTTCAGGATGGGACAGGACCTTTAACAGTGGAGGTTTTTGATAAGTTCGGGTTTAAAGATGTAAAACCTGACAAAGCTATTTTATTTATAGACCATGCGGCACCAAGCCCAAGGAAAGAGCTTTCAAATGCTCATAATATTTTAAGAGACTTTGCAAAGAGGACAAGAGCAATGGTGTCAGATGTCGGGGAAGGAGTTTCGCACCAGATTATGGCGGAAAGATATGTAAAACCCGGAGATCTTCTTGTTGGCGCGGATTCGCATACATGTACAGGCGGAGGACTTGGAGCTTTTTCAACGGGAATGGGATCAACAGACCTTGCTCTGGCTTTTGGACTTGGAAAAGTCTGGTTGAAAGTTCCGGAAACTTTTCTTTTTGAATTAAAAGGAAAATTACCTGAGGGTGTTTATTCAAAGGATATAATTTTACACATAATAGGAACTATCGGAGCAGACGGAGCTACTTACAAAGCAATGGAATTTACCGGAGAAGTTTTAGAACAATTATCTCAGGAAGCAAGATTAACAATTTCAAATATGGCTGTGGAGGCAGGCGCTAAAGCCGGTTTAATCCCAACTGATGATATCACAAAGGCATATTTAAAAGAAAACGGAAGAGAGAAAGATTTTAAAGAGATAAAAGCTGATCCGGATGCTAAATATGAAAAGGTTTTTACAATAGATGTTTCAAACCTTGAACCCGTTGTTTCTTTCCCCCATACGGTTGATAATACGAGAAAAATCAGTGAAGCAAAGGGAGTAAAAATAGATCAGGTTTTTATCGGAACATGCACAAACGGAAGAATTGAAGATTTAAGGATTGCCGCCTCCATTTTAAAAGGAAGAAGAAAACATCCTGAAATCAGACTTATAATCGTACCTGCTTCAAGAACAGTTTACAAAAAAGCCCTTGATGAAGGATTGTTCGATATTTTCATTGATGCGGGAGCTGCAATTATGGCTCCGGGATGCGGACCATGTGTCGGTGTACATGAAGGTGTATTAGGAGACAATGAAAAGGTTCTTTCGACTCAAAATAGAAATTTCTTAGGAAGAATGGGAAATCCAAAAGGAGAAATTTATCTTGCCTCTCCTGCAACTGCAGCTGCATCAGCTATAACAGGGGAAATCACAGACCCCAGAGACTATTTACAATAAGGAGGTTAAAATGATACTAAAGGGAAAAGTATGGAAATTCGGAGATGATATCTCAACAGATCATATAGCCCCCGGAAGATATTTTCATTTGAGGACCAATCTTCCGGAATTAGCAAAACATGTTCTTGAAGATGCGAGAGAGGATTTCGCATCAAAAGTTGAGAAGGGAGATATAATAGTCGCAGGTAGGAACTTCGGACTGGGTTCCTCAAGAGAACATGCTCCAAGAATCATAAAGTTAGCAGGAGTATCCGCGATTATTGCAAAATCTTTTGCAAGAATTTTTTATAGAAATGCCGTGAACATTGGTTTGCCATTAATAGAAATAAAAGAAGCTGATGAAATTGATGAAGGGGACATCCTTGAAATTGATCTTGCAAATGGAATTGTAAAAAACACAACCAAAGGAAAAGAGTATAGCTTTGTCCCTATGCCAAAATTCATGTTGGATGTTATCAATGAGGGAGGAATAGAGAACTATATAAGTAAATATGGTGATTATAAAATTTAGGAGGAAAACTTATGGGTGAAAAGATAAGAGTTGAAAATAATAAATTGATTGTACCCGATAATCCAATTATCCCTTTTATCGAAGGGGATGGAATCGGGCCGGATATAACAAGAGCAATGAAAATTGTTCTTGATGGTGCTGTTGAAAAGGCTTACAATCGTAAGAGGAAGATTGAATGGAAAGAGATTTATGCGGGAGAAAAGGCTAATAAACTTAAAGGAGAGTACCTCCCTCAGGAAACACTTGATGCAATAGAAGAACATGTGGTTGCAATCAAGGGTCCTCTGACAACACCTGTCGGAGGAGGTTTTAGAAGCCTTAATGTTACATTAAGACAAAGACTTGATTTATATGCCTGCGTAAGACCAGTAAAATGGATCAAAGGAGTTCCTGCTCCTGTCAAAAAACCGGAAAACCTTAATGTTGTAATATTCAGGGAGAATACAGAGGATGTTTATGCCGGTATTGAATGGAAGAAAGATTCCCCAGAATCAAAAAAAATTATTAAATTTCTTAAGGATGAATTTAAGGTAAATATCAGAGAAGATTCAGGTATCGGTATAAAACCTATAAGCGAATTTGCAACAAAAAGATTGGTAAAAAAGGCCATTCAATATGCAATTGATAATAACAGAAAAAAGGTTACGATCGTCCACAAAGGTAATATTATGAAATATACGGAAGGAGCATTTAAGGAATGGGGCTATGAAGTGGCAAAAGATGAATTTGGAGATAAGGTTATTTTTGAGTCAGAAATGAGCGGTGAAGCTCCGGAGGATAAAATTATTATTAATGACAGAATTGCCGATAATATGCTTCAACAAATTCTCACAAGATCTGCAGAATACGATATCCTGGCTCTTCCAAATTTAAACGGAGACTATATCTCTGATGCTGCTGCTGCACAGGTCGGTGGATTGGGAATGGCACCGGGAGCTAATATTGCTGATTTTACAGCGCTATTCGAAGCTACCCATGGAACCGCTCCAAAATATGCAGGTCTTGATAAGGTAAATCCCGGTTCATTAATATTATCAGGTGTCATGATGCTTGAATATATGGACTGGAAGGAAGCGGCTAATTTAATAGTAAATGCAATGGAAAAAACTATTCAACAGAAAAAGGTCACATATGACCTTGCAAGGCAAATGGAGAATGTAACACCTATAAAAACATCAGAATTTGCCCATGAAATAGTAAAAAATATGTAATAAAAAGGAGGTGGTTATGCCTGACAATACCTGTCCAAACTGCGGTAATACCGTTAATCCACACTGGAAATTCTGTCCTTACTGTGGATACCCTTTAATTGAAAATAAAGCTGAATATTATATTAGAAAATCAAGGGACCTTAAAGCTAAGGGAAAACTAAAAGATTCTATCGCCTATTGTGAAAAAGCTCTCCAGTATCAAAAAGATGAATATATTCATAAAAGTATCGGAGACACATACTATCTTATTGGTGCTCTTAATAAAGCTATTTATCACTTCAGAAAAGCCCTCGAAATAAACAGTGAATATCCGGATGCTCACTATTCTCTTGCTCTTGCATATTACAGATCGGGAATGCTTGAAGAATCTATAGAGTGTTTTGAAAAAACAATTGAGCTTAATAATGAATTTGCAATGGCTTATTATTGGTTAGGGATTGTTTACTATCATGCGGGTAAGTATGAAAAATCAATTGAATTTTTTAAAACATTACTGGATAAGAATCCGGAATCTGCCATAGCAAATTATCACATCGGAATCTCTCTGAATGCAATTGGAAGATACAAAGAGGCTATCGATTATTTTAAAAGGATGGAGAGAATAGATCCTAATCATGCGACACTTTTTTATCACCTTGCTTACTCCTATTACATGAACCACCAGATAAAGGAAGCAAAATCAACTTTAAAGAAAGCTCTTCATCTAAACCCTGAAGATAAAAGAGTACAGGAGTTAATGGGATTATTGTCAGAATAAATAAAAAAAAAGGGCGATTTTTAAAATCGCCCTTTTTTTTATAATTATTTTCTATTTCTTCTTCTTTTTTTCCTTTTTCTTAAATTCATAATCAACGAATTCAAGAATTGCCATTTCAGCCCCGTCACCTTTCCTTGGCCCTAATTTTATAATTCTCGTATATCCTCCGTTTCTTTCTGAAAACCTCGGAGCGAGTTCATCAAATAGTTTTTTTGTTTGATCTTTTTTGTTTAAGAACTTTAAAGCTAATCTTCTATGATGTAATGTTCCCTTCTTTCCAAGGGTTATCATTTTTTCAGCAAGAGATCTTGCTTCTTTGGCTTTAGCCACGGTTGTAATAATTCTTTCCCTTTCAATTAGAGAAAGAACCAAATTTCTTAACAAAGCTTTTCTATGACCTTGGTTTCTTCTCAATTTCCTGTGGGCTACAAGATGTCTCATTGCTCAACTCCTTCTTTTTGATTTATTTTATTTTCTATTGCTTTAAGAAGATCATCCTTTATCTTAATTCCAGCATTAAAACCTAATTCCTTCATTTTTTCAATAATTTCTTCCACTGATTTTTTACCCAACTTTTCAGTTGCCATAAGCTCATTTTCTTCCATTTGAATTAACTGATAAAGATAATTTACATTTGCTCTTTTTAAAGAATTTGTAGCTCTTGCAGAGAGTGATAAATCTGTTATCTTAGTACTTAAAAGATCTATTTTGTCCCAGAGCCATTCATCATCCGAAGATTTTTCAAACAATGTCAGCTCTTTATCAGAACTCATAAATATGGAAAAATGTTCTCTCAATATTTTAGCAGCTTTATCAACCGCATCCACCGGATCAATACTCCCATTTGTCCACACTTCCAATATCAACTTCTCGTAATCAGTTCTAAATCCAACCCTTGCATTTTCCACTGAAAATTTCACATTTTTGATCGGGGAATGGACGGAGTCTATCGGAATAAAACCATCACCTTTATAATTATATTCGGAAGGGACATATCCAAAATTTTTATCAACATTCATTTCTATAACAAGTTTACCACCTTTATCCACTGTGGCAATATGTATATCTTTATCAATAATTTCAACCCCTTCGGGAACTTTAATATCTCCTGATTTTACTTCTCCCTCACCTACTTTTTTAAGAGTTAATTTTACGGGACCTTCTGTCTCCATTTTTATAGGGATTGATTTTAAATTAAGAATAATATTCAGAACATCTTCCCAAACTCCGGGTAATGTGGAAAATTCATGAACTACACCTTCAATTTTAACTGAAGTTATGGCAGCACCCTCTATAGAAGAAAGTAAAACCCTTCTTAAAGCATTCCCAACCGTAGTGGCAAATCCTCTCTCAAAGGGTTGTGCAACAAATTTACCATAATAATTTGTAAGAGTAGATTTGTCTACCTCTACATCTCTCGGTCTTTGAAAACCTTTAATTATATCTTTCATTTAAAAATTCCTCCTTTACTTGGAGTAAAGTTCAACAATTAAATGTTCTTCAACAGGAATGCTTATATCTTTAATTGTAGGTAAATCAACGATCTCAATTTTATAATCTTCATGGTTAACCTGAAACCAATTTGGCATTCCTCTATTGGCTGAATTGGCAAGATTTTTTGCTCTCTCAATTAACTCTTCAACTTTCTTCTTTTTATTCTCTTTTAACTCAATAACATCTCCCTTTTTAACCATAATAGAGGGAATATTTACATTTTTCCCATTTATTTTGAAAAAACCATGCCTGACAAGCTGTCTTGCCTGGCTTCTTGATTCTGCAAAACCAGCTTTGTAGATCACATTATCCAATCTTCTTTCAAGTAATTGAATCAAATTTTCACCGGTAACTCCGCTCATTTTATTAGCCTTTAAGAAAGTGAGATAAAATTGCTTTTCACTCATCCCATAGTGTCTTTTAACTTTCTGTTTTTCTCTGAGCTGCAAATTATAACCTATTAACTGCTGCTGTCTTCCTTTTGCTGATTTTCCCGGAGGGAACTTTCTCTTTTCAAGGGGACATTTATCTGTATAGCACTTTGCTCCTTTTAAATACAACTTTGTCAACTCTCTTCTACAGAGACGACATTTTGCATCAGTATATCTTGACATTTATTATCCTCCTAAACTCTTCTTCTTTTTCTTGCTCTACAGCCATTATGGGGGATTGGGGTCACATCCCTTATTGATTTAACCCTGAGTCCCGCTGAGTGAATTGTTCTTAAAGCTGCTTCTCTGCCGGGTCCCGGTCCCTTTATATTAACATCAACTGATTCCATCTTATACTCTTTTGCTTTTTCAACCGCCTGTTGAGCTGCTATCTGAGCTGCAAAGGGAGTACCCTTTCTTGCACCTTTAAACCCAGCCACTCCTCCGGAAGCCCAGGCAAGGACATTTCCCTCAGGATCAGTAATAGTTACTATTGTATTGTTAAATGTAGAATAAATATTAGCAATTCCAGACGGAACAACTCTTGTAACCTTTTTCTTTTTTCTACCTCTTCTTCTCGGTGGCATTTATTTCCTCCTATTTTTTCTTCTTTATTAATGAGCCCTTGGGCCCCTTTCTTGTTCGAGCATTTGTCTTTGTTCTCTGACCTCTTACAGGCAACCCCATTCTGTGTCTCATTCCTCTATAAGAATTAATTTCCATTAATCTTTTAATATTCATCTGAATTTCTTTTCGCAAATCACCTTCAACCTTCTCTTCTTTCTCTATAATACTTCTTATCTTATTAATTTCTTCCGGGGTTAAATCTTTAACCTTTCTATTTCTATCAACTCCTGCCTTTTCCAGTATTTTAAGGGATTTAGACCTTCCAATACCAAAAATATAGGTTAAACTAACCTCAACTCTCTTGTTTTCAGGAATTTCAACTCCTGCTATTCTTGCCAACTGACACCTCCTTAACCTTGTCTTTGCTTATGTTTAGGATTCTCACAAATAACTCTTACAACACCATGTCTTTTAATAATCTTACATTTATCACACATTTTTTTTACAGATGCTCTTACCTTCATCTGGAACCTCCTAAAATCTATATACTATTCTACCCCTTGTCAAATCATAAGGGGAAACTTCAACCAATACCTTATCACCCGGCAGGATTTTAATCCTGTGTTTTCTCATCTTCCCGGAGATATGAGCCATCATAAGATGGTCCGGATTTCCTTCCATCTCAATTTTAAATTTACCGTCAGGCAATGTTTCAAGAACAATGCCTTTAATTTCAATATGGTCTTCTTTACTCATTACACCACCGTTAAAATTTCAGGGCCTTCAGCATTTATAAAAATGGTATGTTCATAATGGGCCGCCCTGGACCCATCTTTACAAACTGCAGTCCAACCATCATTTAAAATTTCAGCTTCCCAATTACCTTCACATACCATTGGTTCTATAGCTATTGCC
Organism: Candidatus Aminicenantota bacterium; assembly: GCA_027031485.1. Taxonomy (GTDB): domain Bacteria; phylum Acidobacteriota; class Aminicenantia; order JAMOAD01; family JAMOAD01; genus JALXDT01. Next base: position 28,794 of record JALVQI010000081.1, read on the forward strand.
ATGCCTTTTTTAATAACAGGGCCTCTTCCTGGCTCTCCATAATTGGGGATCTGAGGATCCTCATGAAGTTTTCTGCCAATCCCATGTCCGACAAATTGTCTGACCACCGAAAATCCCTGAGATTCCACATAGCTCTGAATACTATGAGAAATATCAGAGATTCTATTTCCCGGAAATGCCTTCTCTATCCCTTTCATTAAAGCTTCTTTTGTTGTTTCCATTAGCTTAAAGCCTTTTTTGTCAACCGTACCCACGGCATAGGTTTTTGCTCCGTCTCCATAAAATCCATTCTTAATAGTCCCAACATCTATTGAAACAATATCTCCATCCTTTAATTTTCTCTCTGAAGGAATACCATGAACAATTTCTTCGTTAATAGAAACACACAGAGTAGCAGGGAACCCTTGATATCCTTTAAAACCGGGTATTGCTCTCTCTTTTCTAATCAAATCTTCCGCAAATTTATCAAGCTCTATGGTCTTCACCCCTGGCTTTATTAAACTCTCAATCTCCTGTAAAACAAGTGCAACTATTCTATTACTTTCTTTCATCTTTTCCTTTTCTTCCTCTGTTTTTAAAACTATCATAAATACTGCCCTATTATATCACAAACAGAGTTAAAAATCTGCTCTATTTCACCTTCAGCATTAACTTTTCCTAAAATTCCCCTATTCTCATAGAACTTCACCAAAGGTTCTGTTTGTTCTTTGTAAACAGAAAGCCTTCTCTTGATCACCTCAGGCCTATCATCATCTCTCTGAATTAACTCACCACCACATTTGTCACAAACACCCTCTTTTTTCGGAGGGGAAACAACTAAATTGTAAATAGCTCCGCAATTTTTACAAACCCTTCTTGAAGAAAGTCTCCTTATAATCTCCTCATCTTTTACTTCAAAAAGTATTGCCAATTCCTTCCCTTCTATTCCCAATTTTTCAAACTCCTCAGCCTGTTTAATATTTCTCGGAAATCCATCAAGGATAAAACCTTTTTTACAATCCTCTCTTGAAACTCTTTCCTTTATTATTCCTAATATAATCTCATCATCAACAAGTTCTCCCTTATCCATTTTCTCTTTTGCCTTCATACCAAGGGGTGTCCTATTTTTTACTGCTTCTCTCAAAATGTCGCCGGTTGAAATCTTAGGAAAGCCATACTTTTTCGATATTAAATTTCCCTGAGTTCCTTTACCGGCACCCGGAGCTCCGAGTAAGATTATTTTCAACATATTATTTTCTACCCCTTATTTTCATTCTACTGGAAAAACTTTCATAATTTCTCATAACAAGCTGAGACTCTATCTGATTAAGTGTGTCCATTGCAACACCAATAACAATCAACAATGATGTTCCTCCAAAATAAAAGTTTATCCCCATACCATTTGTAAACCACTTAGGTAAATTGGCATCCAAAAAACTACCTATAAATGGAATGGCATCTACTTTAAAACCAGCCATCAAAAATTCAGGTAAAATTGCGACAGCGGCAAGATATATCGCACCAATAAATGTCAATCTTGAAAGAACTTTATCTATGTATTCAGCTGTGTTTTTACCTGGTCTTATTCCGGGTATGTATCCCGAATATTTTTTAAGATTATCAGCGACATCCTGTGGGTTATATATAATTGAAATATAAAAATAGGTAAAAAAGATAATTGCACTTATATACAACAAATTATATAAAGGCATTCCCCAACGTAATTGTCTTGCAATGGATTGAGCAATCGGATGTTTAATAAATCCGGCTACGGTCGCCGGGAATGTTATAACCGATGAAGCGAATATGATAGGGATAACACCGCCGGTATTGACCTTTAAAGGTAAATGGGTTGATTGACCACCGTATATTTTTCTTCCCTGAACTCTCTTACCATAGGAAACAGGTATTCTTCTCTGCCCTCTTTCAACAAAAACAATAAAAGCTGTGACTACCAGCATAAATGCCAATAAAAAGATAATAGTCAAGGGAGACATTTCACCGCTTCTGAATTTCATAATAATGCTTTTAATTCCCGATGGAAGCCCGATAACTATTCCTGCAAATATTATGAGAGAAATTCCATTTCCTATTCCTCTCTCTGTAATCTGTTCACCTATCCACATAACAAAAATAGTCCCAGCTGTTAAAGTCAAAACTGTTAATAATCTGAATCCCCAACCCGGATGCATAACAACAGGCATTCCTGTGGGAGAAGTGGTTCTTTCCAATCCCACGGCAATTCCAAACCCCTGAATAAGGCATATTAAAACCGTCCCATACCTTGTCATCTGAGTTATCTTTTTCTGTCCCAATTCACCCTCTTTCTTTAATTTTTCAAGATATGGCCAAACAACAACAAGAAGTTCAAGAATAATAGCAGCAGATATATAGGGCATAATACCGAGAGCAAAAATAGTCATTTTGCTGAACGCTCTTCCTGCAAAAAGATCCATAAAACCCAAAAATCCCCCTCTCGCCTGATTAAAAAACTCAGCCAGAGCAGAACTGTTGATTCCCGGGTTTGGAATCTGAGCACCCATTCTATATACAGCCAACATAAGAAGAGTAAATATAATCCTCTTCCTTAAATCAGGAATTGAAAACATATTTCTAATTGACTTTAACAACGTGGGCCTCCCTTATTTAAATTCTATAATAATTGCTTTTCCTCCAGCAGCTTCAATCTTTTTTCTTGCACTCTCTGAAAACTTATGAGCATAAACGGTATAAGCTTTGTTAACTTCTCCGACACCTAAAACCTTAACCGGTTTTTTATCACTTTTTATCAATCTTGAAATTTTCATAAGATCAAGAGTTATCTCATTTTTACCAGCTCTTGAAAGGTCTTTAAGATTGACTATCTGATACTCTTTCTTAAAAAGCGCATTTGTAAAACCTCTCTTCGGTAATCTTCTAATGAGAGGCATCTGTCCGCCTTCAAACCCAAATCTTCTTGAATAACCGGATCTTGACTTTTGCCCATTGTGTCCTCTTCCAGCAGTTTTCCCCCACCCGGATCCAGGACCTCTCCCGACTCTTTTTCTCTTTTTTATTGCTTTTTTAATAGGTTTAATATCTGTTAATATCATTTTATTCCTCCACTTCCTCAACTTTAACCAAATGAGGAATTTTTTTAACCATTCCCCATATTTCAGGTCTATCCTCCCTTACAACACTATGTCGGATTCTTCTCAAACCAAGACCTTTAACAGTTTCTCTCTCTTTCTTATTATAACCGATCACACTTTTAACAAGTGTAATTTTTATTTTCTTTTTCTTTTTCTTCCTCATTTTTTACTGCCTCCACCTCTTCTTGTTTTAAGACTTTTTAATCCCTCTATTGTAGCCCAGGCACTGGTAATAGCATTTTTACTTCCTATAATCTTAGTGAGGATATTTTTTACTCCCGCCAGTTCAAGAATAATTCTAACAGAACTTCCCGCAATAACTCCGGTACCCTGTGAGGCCGGCCTTAAAACAACATGTCCCGCTCCGAATCTACCTTCTATATAGTGAGGGATTGTTCCTCTAACAATAGGAACTTCGATAATATTCTTTTTAGCATCCTCTATTGCTTTTCTAATTGCCATGGGAACCTCTCTTGCTTTTCCCTTTCCTACACCGACTTTACCATTTTTATTACCAACTGCAACCAAAGCGGAAAATCTTAAATTTTTTCCTCCTTTAACAACCTTAGTTACTCTTCTTATTAAGATAACCTGATCTACAAATTCTTCATTTTCTCTTTTGTTTTCCATCTTTTCCTCCTAAAATTTTAAACCTTGCTCTCTCGCTCCATCTGCAACAGCTTTAATCTTTCCATGGTAAATATAACCATTCCTGTCAAAAACAACTGTTTTTATACCTTTCTCAAGAGCCCTCTGCGCGATGAGTTTGCCGACTTCCTTTGAAATCTCAACATTTTTTGCGCTATTCCTTTCCCCTTTTATATTTTTCTCAAGGGAAGAAGCTGCCACAAGAGTAACTCCCTTAATATCATCAATAATCTGAGCATAAACATACTTTCTACTTCTGAAAACAACAAGTCTCGGTCTCTCCTCTGTTCCAACAATCTTTTTTCTGATTCTCATTTTAATTTTATTTCTTTTTCTAATTCTTTCTTTTAACTTATCTTTTATCATTTTACTTTGCTCCTAACTTTCTTTCTTTTTGAATTATTCTTTCACCGACATACCTTATACCTTTAAGCTTGTAAGGTTCAGGAGGTCTTATTGCTCTGAGGTTTGCCGCCACCTGCCCTACCTTTTGTTTGTCAATACCTGAAACAGAAAATTTAAGCGGATTTTCTACCGCAAACTCAATTCCTTCAGGTGGTTCCACCTCAACAGGGTGAGAATAACCTATGTTGAAAACAAGCTTTTTACCCTGCAATTGAACCCTATATCCTGCTCCGACTATTTCAAGTTTTTTCACATATCCTTTCGTAACTCCTATAACAGCATTATTAATAAGGCTTCTTGATAATCCCCAATACGCTTTGGTCTGTCTTTCATCATTTTTCGGAGTAATTTCCAATTTATCTTCCTCAACCTTATAATCAAGAGTATCAAAGCGCGGAGTTTCAAGCTTTCCTTTTGGACCATTGATTATAATTTTATCATCTTTAATCTCAATCTTAACACTCTTTGGGAAACTGACAGGTAATTTTCCTATTCTTGACATCTCATCTCCTCCTTACCATATATAACACAATACCTCTCCACCGACATTTTCACTACGAGCTTTTGCGTCAGTCATAACACCCTTTGATGTGGAGATAATAGCTATTCCAAGACCATTTAAGACCTTTGGTAATTTTTCAGCTGTACTATAGTGTCTCAAACCTGGTTTTGAAATTCTTTCCAATCCGGAAATAGCTGATACACCATCTTCATACTTCAGAGTAATTTTAATAATACCCTGCTTCTTATCATCCATAACCTCATAATCTTCAATATAACCCTCTTCTTTTAAGATTTTAGTTATAGCCTTTTTCATATTTGAAGCAGGAACTTCAACCGTTGGATATTTTCTTAAGATTGCATTTCTTATTCTTGTTAAATAATCAGCAATTGGATCTGTAAGCATCTTTTACTCTCCTTAAATAATTTTTACCAACTTGCTTTTATAACACCGGGAAGCTCACCTTTATGGGAGAGCTCTCTCATGCATAGCCTGCAAATTCCGAACTTTCTAATATAACCTCTTGGTCTTCCGCAGATTTTGCATCTGTTATATGCTCTAACCTTAAATTTAGGTTTTTTTCTGTGTTTTGCTAATTGAGATTTTTTCGCCATAAAATCCTCCTTAACCTCTAAATGGCATACCAAACATTTCCAGCAAAGCAAAAGCACTTTTATCATCTTTTGCAGTAGTAACAATTGTAATATTCATACCTCTATTTTTATCAACCTTATTATAATCTATTTCAGGAAAAACAAGTTGATCCTTTAAGCCAAGCGTATAGTTTCCTCTTCCATCAAAAGCTTTTCGGGATATTCCCCTGAAATCCCTGATTCTCGGAATTACAATACTGATCAACCTATCTAAAAATTCATACATCCTATCCCCTCTTAATGTAACAGAAAGTCCTATTGGCATACCCTTTCTCAACCTGAAACTTGAAATTGATTTTTTAGCTCTTCTGATAACAGGAGCCTGACCTGTTATAGTTTTAAGGTCAGCAGCGGCTGCATCAAGTGCCTTTATATTCTGAGTTGCTTCTCCGATTCCCATGTTTACAACAATTTTCTCTAACTTGGGAACCTCCATAATATTCTTCAAATTCAGTTTCTCTTTCAAAGCCGATTTAATCTCTTTTTTATATTTCTCTTTTAATCTTGGCACCATTTCACTCCTCCTAATCTAATGTAGTCCCGCATTTTTTACAATATCTGACCTTTGACCCATCATCAAGAATTTTAAACCCCACTCTAACACCTGTTCCACAATTATTACAAAGATACATCACATTTGAAATATGAATCGGAGCCTCTTTTTCAAGTGTTCCGCCCTGAACTCCTTTTTGTGGATTAGGTCTGACATGCTTTTTTATAAAATTAACCTTTTCAACAATAATTCTTTTTGCGGAAGGTAAAACCTTTATAACTTTACCGGTTTTCCCCCTATCCTTGCCTGCGATAACAACCACAGTATCATTTTTCTTTATTTTTAACATTAAAGAACCTCCATTGCCAAAGATACTATTTTCATAAATCTTCTTTCCCTGAGTTCCCTTGCAACAGGACCGAAAACTCTGGTTCCGATAGGTTCACCTTCATTATTAATTAAAACAGCAGCATTATCATCAAACCTTATATATGACCCGTCTTTTCTCCTAACTTCCTGATTTGTTCTAACTATTACAGCTCTCACAACGGACCCTTTCTTTATCTTACTGTTAGGTTCCGCCTCCTTTACTGTTGCGGTTATCACATCACCCAGTGATGCATTATTCGGAGATGCTCCGGCAACAGCTCTTATAGCCATGATCTTTTTTGCACCGGAATTATCAGCTACCCGAAGTATTGTCTGCATTTGTATCATTTTTAACCTCCTGTTTACCTAAAACTTTTGCTGCCTGTACTATTTTTACAACTTTCCATCTTTTTCTTTTTGACAGCGGCCTTGTTTCTCTAATTAAAACAACATCCCCTTCTTTACATCTGTTATGTTCATCGTGTGCCATATATTTTTTCTTTCTTTTAATAATCTTTTTGTATAGGGGATGTTTCACCATTCTATAAATTGTAACCACAACCGATTTGTCCATTTTTGCCGAACTGACAATCCCAATTTTCGTTGATCTGCTCATCCTATTCTCCTCTCTCTTTTAATATCGTTTTTATTCTTGCAATGTCTCTTTTAGTTTCTTTAATTTTCATTGGATTTTGAAGCTGTCCTAAAACCTTCTGGAAATTTAAATTAAACAATTTTTCCTTTAATTCCGCTTCAATATTCTTCAACTCTTCAGACGATTTCTCTCTGAGATCCTTTGCTTTCATTTCATCACCTCTTCACAAACCTTGTTTTAAAAGGGAGTTTATAAGATGCCAATCTAAAGGCTTCTCTTGCCACCTCTTCGCTAACTCCTTCAATTTCAAAAAGAATTCTACCCGGCTTAATAACATCCACCCATGAGTCAACATCCCCCTTTCCTTTTCCCATTCTTGTTTCTGGGGGTCTTTTTGTAATCGGTTTCCACGGAAACACCCTAATCCAGATCTTACCGCCTTTTTTAATATATCTATTTATTGCAATTCTTGCAGCTTCTATCTGTCTCGCAGTAAGCCATTTTCTTCCCAATGCCTGTAATCCATAATCTCCGAAAACAAGGGTATTCCCGGAATAAGCTTTTCCCTTCATTCTGCCTCTTTGTTGTTTTCTGTATTTAACCTTTTTTGGCATTAACATTTTATGCCTCCTCTCTCAAATCTTTTCTAACGCTTTTTGGTTTAAGCTTTTCTCCTTTATATATCCAAACTTTAACACCGATCTGCCCATATGTTGTTTTTGCCTCTGCAAAACCATAATCAATATCAGCTTTTAATGTCTGCAGAGGAACTTTACCTACAAGGTACCATTCGGATCTTGCGATTTCCGCTCCGCCCAATCTTCCGGAAACCATTATCTTAATACCAATAGCACCTACTTTAATAGCAGATGAAACGGCAGCTCTCATTGCCCTTCTAAACGCAGTTCTCTTTTCCAATCTGAAAGCAACCTGCTCTGCTGTAAGCTGGGCAGATAGCTCCGGTCTCTTCACCTCTTTTATTTCAATGGCTACCTCTTTATTTATCATTTTATTAATCTTATCTCTTAAAGACTGAAGCTCTTTTCCTCCTCTTCCGATTATAACTCCGGGTCTTGCAGTATAAATATTAATGGTAATTGTATCCGCTATTCTCTCAATAACAATATCTTTAATCGCAGCATTTCCATACTCTTTCTTAATGAATCTTCTAAGTTTCAAATCTTCATGAAGTTTATCCAGATAATCTTTTCCATCACTATACCATAATGACTTCCATGTCTTATTAAAACCAAGCCTAAATCCATAAGGATGTGTTTTCTGTCCCACTGTTACCTCCTACTTCTCATCTAAAAAAATTGAGATATGACTAAACCTTCTGATTATGGGTTTCACTCTGCCCATAGGTCCAGCCTTAAACCTTTTCAACCTTGGTGCTTCGTTAGCATATATTTTCTTAATATAAAGTTTATCGACCTCAATATTCGGAAATTTGTTCTCAGCATTAGCCACCGCACTGTTTAAAAGTTTTTCAACAATAGAAGATGCTTTTCTCTTTGAATTAAACTTTAGAATGGTAATAGCTTCGTTTACATTCTTCCCTCTAATCAGGTCCAAAACCAACCTGACTTTTGAGGGGGATATTCTGATATACTTAGCATGGGCTTCAGCCAAATAATCTCTTTCCTTTTCCGCCATTTTTATCTCCTCTTAGCAGTTTTTTCATTTTTTGATGTGTGTCCCTTATATGTCCTTGTAGGGGAAAATTCACCCAACTTATGACCAACCATATTTTCCGTAACAAACACAGGTATGAACTTTTTCCCATTATAAACAGCTATTGTTAAACCAACCATCTCCGGAACCACAGTAGATCTTCTTGACCAGGTCTTTATAACAGTTTTTTTCTTAATGTTTTCCTTAGCTTTCAAAACTTTTTCCAACAACTTTTTATCAACAAAAGGTCCCTTTTTTAATGATCTGCCCATTTTACTTTCTCCTCTTTACAATAAATTTATCAGTTCTCTTATTCTTTCTTGTCTTATAACCTTTGGTCGGCATACCCCAGGGAGAAACAGGATGTCTTCCACCTTTTGCCTTTCCTTCTCCTCCTCCGTGGGGATGGTCAACCGGGTTCATGGCAGTACCTCTTACATGGGGTCTTCTCCCCATCCATCTTACCCTTCCTGCTTTTCCTATTGTAACATTTGAATGTTCAATATTACCTACCTGTCCAATCGTAGCTCTACACTTAAGATTAATTTTTCTAATTTCGCCAGAAGGTATTTTCATAATCGCATATTTACCTTCTTTGCCTAAAATCCTTGCAAGGGTTCCCGCAGATCTTGCAATTTGTCCTCCTCTTCCGGGATAAAGCTCAATATTGTGAACCAAAGTTCCCACGGGAATTTTCTCAAGTGGGAGAGTATTACCAACTCTTATCTCAGCTTCTCCGTTTGTTGATATTATTTTATCCCCGACCTTTAAACTGTTAGGTGCTATTATATATCTTCTCTCACCATCCGCATACTTAATGAGTGCTATTCTCGAAGATCTGTTTGGATCATATTCTATTGTCTCCACTATCCCTTCAATATCAACCTTATCTCTCTTAAAATCAATAATTCTGTATTTCTTTTTGTGTCCTCCTCCTCTGTGTCTTACCGTAATTCTACCATTATTGTTTCTACCTCCACTCTTTTTAATCCTGACAGTCAGAGGTTTATAGGGAGTATCTGTAGTTATCTCCTCAAACGTAAAACCTGTCATAAACCTTCTTGAAGGTGTCACCGGTTTGTAATTTTTTATTCCCATTTTTAAACTCCCTCAAAAAATTCTATCATTTTTTCGCCTTCTTTCAGCTTTACATAAGCTTTTTTGATCTTTGCAGATTTAGATTCAAACCTTCCATATCTTCTCGGCTTTCCTTTTCTAACCACAACTCTTACCTTTTCAACTTTAACCTTAAAAATTTCTTCCACAGCCTTCTTTATCTGGTGCTTGTTTGCTCTTATGTCCACAATAAAACCAACTGTTCTGTTAGACTCCTTCAAATCCGTTAACTTTTCCGTAACCAAAGGCGCTTTTATAATTCCATACTTATCATACTTCATTTAATTCTCTCCAAAAATGATTTTAAGCCTTCTTCACTGAACATTATATTCTTATATTTGACAACATCATAAAGATTTACTTCCTCGTTTGATACACATTTAACCTTCGGAATATTTCTTGAGGCAAGATAAAGATTCTCAAAATTCTCATTTTTTTCCTTTGAATCAACTATAAGCACTGAATTTATATTAAAATTCTTCATTATCTCATTAAAAGTTTTTGTTTTAGGAGCATTAATAGAAAGATCATCTATAACAAGCATCTCCTTATCTCTATATTTCGCAGCTATTGCTGATTTAAGAGCATTTTTTTTCATTCTTTTGGGTATATTCACATAATAATCTCTTGGTTTCGGACCAAAAGTGGTACCGCCATGTCTCCATAACGGAGATCTATTACTCCCGGCTCTGGCAGTTCCTCTACCCTTCTGTCTCCAGGGTTTTCTTCCACCGCCTCTGACTTCACCTCTTGTCTTCGTTGAAGCTGTACCTCTTCTCCTGTTTGCAAGAAAAGCTTTTACAACCTCCCATATCAAATGTTTTTTTACGGGGTAGCTAAAAATTTCTTCAGGTAATTCTATCTCTTTCACACTTTCATTATTTTTGTTTTTTACCTCAATCTTATACATTTTCAACCTCTCCTAAATTCACTATTTTTTACAATAACAAGTCCTCCGTTGGGACCGGGAACAGCACCTCTTACCAAAAGAAGATTTTCTTCTTTCATAATTTTCTCAACTTTGAGATTCCTTACCGTTACCCTCTTATTTCCCGTCTGCCCCGGAAGCTTCTTACCTCTCATTACTCTTCCCGGATATGTTGCAGCTCCCGTGGATCCCGGTGTTCTGTGAATTTTAGAGCCATGGGACATTCTTCCACCTCCGAATCCATGTCTTTTCATTACTCCCTGAAATCCTTTTCCCTTGCTTGTACCCACAACATTGACTTTTTTAACATTCTCAAAAAGATCAACGGTTAATTCCTTCCCTTCTTCAAGCTCTTTCTCATCTTTTACCCAGACCTCTCTTAAAATTTTGACAAGCTGTTTTATTCCTCTTTTTTCAAGGTGGCTTTTAAAAGGCCTATTAAGGTTCTTCACCTTTTTATTTTCAATAAGCCCAAGCTGAACAGCTTCATAACCATCCCTTTCCAAGGTCTTTTTCTGAACTATAACACATGGCCCTGTTTTTATAACCGTAACCGGAATCATTTCACCATTTTCATTAATAATCTGAGTCATTCCGATTTTTCTTCCTATTAATCCTTCTATCATATTAACCTCACAATGCTTTAACTTCCACTTCAATCCCTGCCGGTAAATCAAGCTTTTGTAGCTCCTGAATTGTTTCATCATTATATTGTGTAATCAATATTAATCTTTTGTGTGTTCTAATCTCAAAATGCTCCCTCGATCTTTTATCAACATGGGGAGATCTTAAGACGCAAAATCTCTGAATTTTAGTCGGCAGGGGAATGGGACCAGAAACTTTGGCTCCCGTATTTTTAGCTCTATCAACTATATCTATTGCCGATTTATCAAGCAAAATATAATCAAAAGCTTTTAATTTTATTCTTATTTTTTCCATTTCTCTCACCTCTATCCAATAATCTCAGTAACAGAGCCGGCTCCTATCGTCCTTCCGCCTTCTCTGATAGCAAATCTCAACCCCTTCTCCATCGCTATCGGCTTTATCAACTCTATCGTCATCTCAGTGTTATCTCCAGGCAATACCATCTTCACTCCCTCCG
>JALVQI010000082.1 GCA_027031485.1 Candidatus Aminicenantota bacterium
ACCCTATCTGCTCCATTTTCAAAGCTTATCCCATGGATTTCTTTTGCTATTTTAAAAAGGCTGTCAAGATCTCCCTCAATAATCGTAGCTGTTGGTGAAAGCTCGTATTTTAAACCGGATTTTTTTAAGATTTTCAAAGCTTCAGCAATATATTCACTAACACCTGTTCCTTTCTTGGGAGGAGAAGGCATTATTGTAATTTGAAGCATTGGCATATAAAAAATCCTCCTTTCTTAATTTGAAGAACAAAGCTTATTTATTGTAAAGTTTAGCCTTTTTTCTCTTGTTTCAGTATTTCTTGAAAATAAATCGAGTTTCAAGGCGGAATATTTAACATTATAAACCATTGCTGAAGTATTTAAAACTTCATACTTTCTTCCGTTTATGGAAATATTCCTGCTACAAGCAATATCTCCTGTTTCATCAAATTTAACTATAAAAAAGTCCGTATCCCTTCCTTTTATAAAAGAATTCGTATTCCCGCATGAGATAAGCCCGCCATCTTTTGTCTTTCTTAATGAATAAAGATTATCATTCAGAGTGCCACCAATATCCTTATGCCATATAAGATTTCCGTTTTTATCAATCTTTACTGTAATAGCATCCCCCATTCTTCCTTTGAAAACTCCTCCCACAGCTTCTTCAGGAGTATAACCTACTGCCAAGTATCCGTCAGATAGTTCACCAACACCCAAAAGATAGCTCTTATAAAAGTTACCATACCTTTTCTGCCATATTATTTTCCCTTTTTTATTGAGTTTTAGAATCCATGCATTTAACCCTCTCTCCCTTGTGGCAAATGTTCTTGTCCAGCCTACGGCTATATAGTTTCCATTATCCGTTTCAACAATATCACTTCCATTTTCCTCCCCTTCTCCTCCGTATAGTTTCTGCCATTGAACCTTTCCGAATTTATCCAATTTCACTATCCATAAATCCCCCCATCTCTTTTTGTCCTTAACCGCCTTTCCGATTACAATACAACCTCCGTCAGAAGTTGCTTTTACTTTTTTCACCTCATCAATACCTTTTCTCGGATATGCAAAGCTCCAAATAACTTTTCCTTTTTTATCAATCTTCATAGCAATCAAATCAAAACCTGTTTTCGGAGAATTTACAAGAGTTTCCCCTACCGCTATTATACCGCCGTCTTTTGTTCTGTCCATTGACATAAAAAGATCTCCCCACTTAGACCAAAGAACTTTCTGCCAGATTACTTTCCCTTTTTTGCTTACATTAATAAACCAGAATTTTCCTATTCTTATATTTGATTTACTCCATGAAAAAGATGTTCCTCCTATAACATAGTTTCCATCTGAGGTTTCAACTACTGTTGCAGTTCTCTCCTCCTTAGGGGCGGGAAAATATTTTTGCCATTCAATACTTCCCTTTTTGTCAAATTTCATTAAAACAAGATCTCCCTTTTTATCAAACAAACGAGTAATACCTCCGATAATAAATCCACCATCATAAGTCGGGTAAACACTTCTTGACTCATCCCGATATTTTGAACCACTTTGAATAGCCCAGCTTTCACCGGCTAAAAGTGAAATTGTTTGAAAAGATATTAATAAGAACATAATAAACAGGGTTTTTCTCATAATCTCTCCTCCGCCGTAAAAAACTTACTAATAATATATCCCATAAAAAAAATATAAGTCAAGAAGGTAGTTTTTACAAAAGTAGTGTCCGGAAAAAACAGAGGATTGGGACACCTCCGCGTGAAGAAGTATGATATATAAGTATTTTCAAAGAAATCAACACAGGGGGTGTCCCATGGGATATCGAGATAGCCATGAGCATCAAGCATTGAGCATCAAGCGTTGAGCCAATTTTGAATGTTTATTGTATTAAGCTATCAGTAAATTTCTTTTATTAAAAAAAATTAATTAAAGAAAATTGTTAATTACAAGAAACTAACAACTTTCCTTCGTAGTCTGCTCAATGCTCAAAGCTCAACGCTCAAGGCTCTCACTAACTCTTCGCTACCTGAAATTTCCCGGACAGTACTGTTTTTACAAAAGTAACAAAAAAACTTGATAACAATATCAGAAAAAAGATTTAATTTAGTATTCTCCGCAAATTATTATCTTATTGTAAAAATCTACTAATATAAGTATAGAAAACAAATGGAAAAAATCTCCTCTTCTCTTTTACATTATCCTTCTTAAACTGATTTAAATAATTTACTTCTTATAAAAAATTTTTGATTCCTAATTTCCTTAATTTATCCTCTGTCGGAATACCTTGCTTATCCCATTCTCTCTCCCTGTAATACATTTCAAGCCATTTTGAAAAGATTTCTTTTGTAAGATATTTATCTTTAAAAATTCCCGACAAATGTTTCTCTTTAAAAAATCTTTCCGGTAATGTGTCATCATCTCTCTTTCTACCATTTTTTATATTGTATAACCTTGTAAGGTTTGAGATTTTTTCTCCAAGAAACATCAGAGATTCAACACTTTTATTGAATCCGGTAATATTATTTATTAAGGGAACAAATCTATCCAGATCATAGGGTACAAAATCACAAACTATCAAAGAATTCCTCGCATTTATATTATCCTGTCCCTCTTTTACAAATTTCGGAGTATTCTCAAAATTAAGAAGTCCGTTCATCTCAGCGGTTGCAGACCAAAAACGAGTATGGCTGGCAAAATCAGAAGTTGCCAACACAAGTCCCATGGAAGCACAACCCTTTATGTTAACACCTGATAGCTCCATCCCTGCTATCTGAATCGCATAATATTCACTACCCTTTCTTATTACACTTGAAGCTCTTTTGGTCCCTTCCGCCAACAAATCTCCGATTCCTTCCCTGTAAGCTATTTTTTTTATCATGGAAAACAAAGCATCTTTATTTCCAAAATTCAGTTCTATTCCACCGGTATTTTCCAGTGAAATGGCTCCTTTTTCAAAAGCTTCCATAGCAAAGGAGACTACAACTCCGGTTGAGATTGAATCCAGTCCCAAATCATCCACCAAATAATTTGCATAAGCAACAGCTTTCGGATCACCAATCCCGCACCCCGAACCAAGATAAGCGGTGGTCTCATATTCCGGTCCTTCAAGCTCATACTCATCCCATTTGGAAAGCTTTGAACATAAAATCGCACAATTATAGCAACCCACACTCTTCCAGTTAAGTTCTTTTTTCATTGTTTCCGAAGTTATTTTTTCATAATCTTCAAATTGAACATCCTGGAAATTTCTTGTTGGCAAAAATTTACCATCCTCCTGTCCCATTCTGATCCACATCGTCGTACCAAGTTCGTACCGTTTTTTTCTATTGGGATGCGAAATTATGTCTTTTGTTAATTTTTTGTTTACTTCCAAAAATTTTTCCCTGTTAAAATATTCTATCTTTTCATAACCTTCCAAGACAACAGCTTTAAGATTTTTAGAGCCCATCACAGCGCCTGAGCCTCCTCTTCCGAATTGCCTGTAGTAGTCTGTTCCAATACAGGCAAATCTGACAAGATTCTCTCCGGCCGGACCAATTGCGGCAACTCTTGATTTCGGATACTTTTCCTTCAGAATTTTTTCTGTTTCAAAAATTCCTTTTCCCCACAATATTTCCGCACTTTCAAATAAAACTTCTTTTGAATTTATGTATAAATAAACAGGTTTTTCACTTTTCCCGGTAATATAAATATAATCAACCCCCACTCTCTTTATCATTGGGCCAAAATGCCCTCCGACATGGGAATCAAGAAAAGTTCCGGTTAAAGGAGATTTGGTAACCAATGTTGAACGTGCTGAAGTTTGCACAGCTGTTCCCGTAAAAGGGCCCGTTAAAAAAATAATAGGATTTTCGGCGGAAAAAGGATCTTGTGTTATAAGGTCATTTTCAATTAACAATCCGAGCCCCAGACCTTTTCCTCCTAAAAACTCTTCATAAGTTTCAATTTTTGTATTCCTAAATTCAAATTTTTTCTTACTTAAATCAATTAAAAGAAATCTGTTCATATAACCATTTTTCATTTTTTCTCCTGTTTATTAATTTTTTTAAAGATTCTTAAGACATCTATCATTATGGAAAAACCGGTCTCTAATTTACCTGCTCCGGGGCCCTGAATTGTTACCTCTCCCAATAGGTCTGTTTCAAAAGTCAAAGCATTTATTGCTCCACTCACTCCGCTTAATGGATCAGAAAAAGGTATTTTCAAAGGTTTAACCGACGCTATAATTTTATCATTTTCATCCCTTTCCACACTGCCAATAAGTTTATATCTAAAACCGTTCTTAGCCGCTTCCTTTATATCCTCCGATGATATTTTAGTAATTCCTTCTCTTTTAATATCCTCCTTCTTTAAATCTCCCCCCATTATTACATTTGAAAGTATCAACACTTTGGCAAGAGCATCAAAACCTTCTACATCCGCTGTGGGATCTGCCTCCGCATATCCGAGATCTTGCGCTTTCTTCAATGCCGATTCATAGCTCATACCTTCTGTCTCCATCTTCGTAAGGATATAGTTTGTCGTTCCATTTAATATTCCTTTTATTCTCTTTATACTATTTGGAGGAAATGTTTCCTCCACTAAGTTAAAAACCGGTGTCCCGCTTAAAACAGTTCCTTCTATTCCCATTAATAAGTTCCTTTCATCCGCCATTTTTTTCAAATCCTTATAAAATAACGCTATGGGTCCCTTATTCGAGGTGACTATGTGCTTTCCTTTCTCAAAAGCTTTTTTAATATGAGTGGTAGCAGGTTCCCCCGTATTTATATTAGTATATGTCATTTCAATCAATATATCGGAATCAATTTCCTCTATAATATCAATTGAATTTTTTTCCTCAAAAGTATAAAAACCTTTTCCATAATCCTTTAAATTCCCACCTTCCTTTAATATTTTTATAAGTTTTTGGATATCAAGACCTTTATAATCTATTAAACTTCCCTTAATTTTATCGGAGATAGCAACAATTTTTGGGACAAAACCATGTTTTTCTTTTAAAATATCGGCTTTTCTATTTAATATCTCCAAAAAACCCATTCCCACCGTACCAAAACCTATAATTTCAATTCTTATTTCCATTTATTCACCTCATAAATTAAGATATAATATAGTATTTTAGGATATCAGGGAAGGTAGACTACAATCTACCTTCCCGCTCGAAATCAAAGGGGTCACCTTCTCAGGTGGCTCCTACTACTTAATTTTAAAATTAAAATCTTTGTAAAGAAATATAAAACCTCCTAATACACCTGAAGCATTGCTTCCCAGGCCCAAATCTTTCTTGAAATGATCTCCCGGAGTCCAATATCCTATGGAAGTGCCAATTGTAATTATGTTTCTTATGTTGTAAGTACCGAAAAACGAAATTTCACTTCCCATCGCTTTGTTTTCCTGACCTGATAGCAATTTGTTCCTGCTATAGTTCCAGTAAGTTGTTCGGAAGGAAAAGTTCTTTGCGGAATATCCTGCATAGATATCGAATGCATTCAAATTCGTCATAGTCGGGTTCCACTCCGCTATACAGGAAAATCCATAACCTGTTGTCATCAAATGGGCAGGTCCCAAGCCAGGCCACCAGTGATAAAATCCATTGGCAAACGGACTATCTATTATAGATACATAAAGTTCACTATCCGCTGTTTTATCATCATCACCTGAAAATCTATAAACATTTCCTCCTACGAAAAATCCATTCTCCAGATTATACTGTACTCCGTTTAGAAATGCGTACGCTTTGTAATTAACAGTATCATCCATAGCACCGGATAAAGATACATATTCAGCTTTTAATGAAAGATTTTTTATCATGGAAGCTTCAACTCTCAACCCTGTCCATAAAGGCTTATTCTCACCCTGTTTCCTGTAAAACAAATACGGGGAAATCTTTAATTTACCATTTGAAAGTTTAATCGTTGGGTATACGCCTAAAACATGAATGGAAAGGTCAACTTCGTCTCTTTGTCCAATGGATGACTGGGTCCCTGGATAATAAACTTCAGCTATTCCTCCTCCCTGAAACGGTTTTCTGTAAAAGAGGTCAATATCAAAAGATTTGGACCTTGAATATATGTTCATACCTAATGTTCCGTCTTCGCCACCATCAAAGGCTACAATCCCATCTCCGTATAAAAATCTGAATTTCCCTATTTTAACGCTTAAAGGTCCTATCAACTTGTCAAAATTCAGATAACCCTCTAACATGGTTGCCCTTGGATCAGCAGGAACTCCCCAAACAGGATGTTGACCGAATTGTCCCCATGAACCTATACTTGCAAAAAATGAAACTCCAGAGCCTAAATCAGCATTAATGTGAAAATCCAGATGAATGTAGCTGAAAGCATCTTTGTCATTGGTTTCCTTATTAAAGTCTGAATTCTGCCAGAAGAAATTATAATCGTAAAATACAACTCCACCCGTAATCTTGTTTTCATCTTCAGCTCTCAGAAAAAAAGAAAAAACAAAAACAAAAATTAAACAAAATATTAACTTTTTACTCTTCATATTTCTCTCCTTTATTATTTTTTAGGAGGTGTTGGTCTTAATATACCATGCTTATCTCTTTTAAGAGGATAAGGCTGTTTTGGTAAAGGTGCACCCGGATTTTCCAATACGCTAACCCCATATTTCCAGTCAGGTGGAACCACTGCAATATATCTTGCATATCCGCCAGTTCCGCCTTCGGGTTTGGCATATCCAATAATAATCAAAGCACCGGCTTCTGGAACCTTATCAAGATTTGCAACACCTTCAGCCTGACAAAAGTTGTGATGAAGCAGCCATGTTTCACCTTCAAGGTTGGGAGTCATATCTGTATCAAGAGGTTCATGCCCGTGGAAGAGTATTTTTCTTTTTAGATGGAGGTATTTCAAAGCATCAAGCTTAATTCCAGGAAACTTTGAAGAATTAAATGCCTTAACATCATTCCATTTTTTATACCAATCGGACCTGATCATAACGACAGAACCTTCGGGAATAGGCCCATATTTTTTCTCCCAGTTTTTAATATCTTCAACAGTACAATGGTATGCAGGGTTTTTTTCCACTTTTTTGTGAATATCAATTACAACAAGAGGTCTTATTGCATAGGTAGGCGGTAAATCACTGATGGTTGCTCCGTATTGATTAAAATGAGCCGGTGGATCCAATTGCGTCCCATACTGATCAGTGGGAAGATAATATCGAGTGATGATAAATCCATGTTTTTCGTAAGTAAACTCTGCCCCTTTCTTCACATATCCGGGAACATCCTGTCCGGCAACTCCGGCTTTTATAACAGCATTTCCAAATCCATACCAAACAGGATTGGTTGCATTAAAAGCATGAGTTAAGTCAACATACTTTGCCTTTTTAAAGTAGTTATCATAAACTTTCCATAAATTTAAATTTGCTGTTCCGGAATAAACAACAGCAACAAAGGAAAGAATAACAAACACTAAGATAATTTTTTTTCTCATTTTTCCTCCTTTAATTTTTTTTTGATTAAATTTTAAAAAAAGAAATACCTAAGTCATTTCCACCTCCTTTTCAATTATTTTTGCATAGATTCTCAATTTTTCCCCTAATTCAGGAATAAAACTTTTGGTAAATCTTGAGATTGGGCCTGAAACACTAATTGCCCCGTAAAAATTTATATCTTTAAACTTCAAAGGAACAGCAACACACCTTAACCCCTCTTCAAATTCCTCATCATCAACCGAATATCCTCTCTCCTTCGTTTTTTTTATCTCTTCCAATAATAATTTTTTATTATCAATTGTATTTTTTGTTTTTTTCTCCAAATCCAGACAATCCAACAAACTTTCCAATTCTTCATCCGACAGAATTGATAGGATTGATTTACCAAGAGCGGTACAATGAAGAGAAATTTTTCCTCCTATGGTTGTATTTATCTGAAGACTTCTGTTTGATTCAATTTTATCAAGGTATAAAACTTTGTTTTCAAACAATACTCCAAAATTAACCGTTTCATTCAAATCTTTAACAATGCTTTCAAGTTTTTTATGAACTTTATCCACTATTACTTTTTTATGAGAAACCTTATTCCCTAACTCATAAAGCTTTAAACCTAAGAAATATCTTCCCTCTTTTTTATTTAAAACTCCTATTTCTTCCAGAGTAGATAACATTCTCAAAGCAGTTGCTTTATTAAAAGACAAATGCTTGCTAATATCCACTAATCTAATACCCTGAGGAAAACCAGAGACGTATTCGATAATTTTAAAGGCTTTTTGTATAGAAGAGTTTAAAAAACTTTTTTGTTTCATTATTTGAAACCTTATTTTATTTTTTAATATAAAAATATAGGTAATTATTTTTTTCTTGTCAAGTGTTTATTTTTTGTTTTCTCAATCTTCTGGAAAATTTCTTTTTTTTAATGTAAATTATTATATTAGGAGGTAAAAAATGAAAAGAATATTTGCAATTTTTGTTATTGTCATCTTCAGTGTAAGCCTTTTTTCTTATATTCCTTCATACATAAAAAAGGATCTTTTGAAACTTACGGGGGAACTTGAGGCAAAAGCTATTATATTAGCCCAAAAGAACTATGATTATTTCAAGGGTTGGGATGGTGAGATATCCGATAGGGAACAAAAAGTTTTATTCAGTTCCTCAAACTTTATAGCCTCAATAAAACTGTTTAAAAAACTCCTGACGGAAAGTGAATCGTATTACTCCGGCAGGTATTTAAATACCAATCTTTACAATGCTTTCAGATACGTAGCTAACTACTTTGAGCAACTTAAAGAATATATGTATGCTTTAAAAATAAGCCCATACGAACTAAGAGACATAGAATATATCTTAAATGATATGGAGGGAGAATTTTCAAGATGGGGTTCTTCTAATAATCTTTCATACCTCAGTAGTCATTATGTGAAAGGAAAAGGAGATACAGTATACTTTATTCAGAGAGAAGGAATAGGAAAATATGTAAAAAGGCCGTTTAAGAATTTAGAAAGTTTATACGCTTTCACTTTTTTTAAAATGAAAAAGAAAGATCCGTGGAAATTGTTAAAAAAAATTTCCTTAAAGGTTTTATACAGTATACCTGACGGTAAACCCATTATAGAAACTTTTGAAGGAAGGCTTGTGATTGAGAAGTCAAAAAGAGCTAACAGACCTGTTTATTTAATAAAGAATGGTAAAAAATGTCCGCTTTCCTCCCCTTCTGTTCTTAATAGATACGGTGGCTGGAAGAGTGTATATGAAATTCCTGGAGAAATAATTGATAGCTATCCGACGGGAGAAACAATAAAATAAATCTTATTTTGAAAAAATTTTAAGTCTTTACCAAAACCTCTTTTTATGGTATTTTATTAAAAAATGAATAAAGAAATCGTCGAAAAATGTTTGGAATGTGGGCAAAAAATCATAAGAAAAAAGGAATGGGAAAATCTTGAGTATAACGGAGGCCATAAAGTTACCTATAAAATAATAGGAGAAAGAATAATCCTTGGTAAGGGTTCCGGAAAGAGCACCATTGACAGTTTGATGGGTTCCCTTGGGCTGGCTTCAAAGATCATAGATGAATATTTTAAAGGAAAACCATTTGTCTACATAGAAAATTTTACGGAAATAATAAATCCTTCCTTCGGAGCAAGAAAATTCTATATCAAGTTTATGAAAAAATTGAGTAAAAAAAATATGAAAGCCTTAATTTATTTCGGGGTAAATCCATATTTAAAATTCCTTATAAATCTTTCAAAAAAATTAAATGTTTTACCTTTTCCTGTTTTGGTCGTTGACTCTCTTAAAAGTGCCGTAGAACTTGCAATGAAAATTTTAAATGAAACTGGGACCTCTTATAATAATTCAAATAAAAATAAGCATATTATAAGCAAACCCGAGTGGTTTATCAAGGAAAAGGAGGGCTCCTTAAAGATTGAAATAATTAACAACAAAATCTTTCACTCGATTCCGGAAGGTAAGGTAACAGAATATTATATTGAGAAAGTAAGAAAAATACGGGGAAACATTATTAAAGAATATTTTCAAGGTAAGAAATACTATTTTGTTGTTGATTATTCCGGAATCGAAACATCAAGCAAAGTAAAAAAATTATACATTGATGAAATTAATCAATTGTACGAAAAATATCCGTTTGAAACTTATATTATATACAATGCAAACAAAACCATGTATTTAATAACAATTTTAAGTTCTTCTCTCATAAAATTTCCATACAAGTTCGTAAAAGATTTTAAATCCGCAATAGATTTTATTGAACATAAAGAGAATAAAAAACACAAAAGAATAAAGCATAAGAAAAAAAAGGAAAGAAAGAATGAGATAAAAAAGTATGTTGAAGAATTCTTACAATTCTTGGGTGAAATTAACTGGGAAGAAATCGGTATAAGCGAAAATTACAAAAAACCTTCAAGCCACCCTTTTCACCAGATCTACGAGGCTATCGCAGTAATAAAAAATGACCTTGATGAACTCTATCTGGAAAAGAAAAAAAACGAGGAGGAGAAGGCTATTCTTGAAGAAAAATTACATCAATCTCTTAAACTTGAAGCAATAGGAAAACTCGCAGGGGCTGTTGCCCATGATTTAAACAATGTTTTAATGGGGATTGTCTCCTATCCTGACTATTTGCTTAAGACTATACCCGATTTGCCGGAAAACAAAAAAATAATAAATTATCTGTTAAAAATAAAAAGTTCGGGGGAAAGAGCGGCAAACATTGTTCAGGATCTTCTTACACTCAGCAGCCAAAGTGCCAAAAGCTTCGAACTTTTAAATCTAAATACAATAATTGAGGAATACAAAAAAAGTCCTGAGTTTTTACAACTTAAAAAAAGTTTTCCGGATGTAAAAATTGATTTTAAGCCCGGAAAGAATATTCCCTATATTAATGGTTCAAAAATTCACATTTACAAAACAATAATGAATCTTGTAAAGAATAGTTTTGAATCGATTGAGGGGAAAGGAGAAATAGTTTTAAAAACGAAAAAAGCAATTTTTAAAAATAAGTCAATAAAAGGATATGAAAGGACTGAAGACGGAGAATACATAGAATTATCAATTAAGGATAATGGCGTAGGTATATCACCACAGGATTTACCAAAAATTTTTGAGCCATTTTATTCGAAAAAAATATTAGGTAGAAGTGGTTCAGGCCTTGGTATGATGGTGGTAAAAGGGACTATGGATGAACATAATGGTTATATAGAGGTAAAAAGTCAAACAGGAAACGGAACTGAATTTAAACTTTATTTTCCTGTTAAAAAAATCAAAAACAAAACGCTTATATCAAAAAAAATCGACGACTTTTCGGGGAGAGGAGAAAGAATACTTGTCGTGGATGATGAAGAGGATCAAAGAATAATAGCAAAGGATATATTAGAAAGCCTTCATTATGATGTAACAACAGTAAGCAGCGGGGAAAAAGCCATAGAGATATTAAAAAAAGAAAGTTTCGATCTTGTTATACTTGATATGATTATGGAAACGGGAATCGGAGGTCTTGAAACATACAAAAAAATAAGGGAGTTTATTCCATTCCAAAAGGCTATGATAGTTAGCGGTTTCTCTGAATCCGATCAAATCTCAGAAGCTCAAAAGTTAGGGGTAAAAAAATATATAAGAAAACCATATACCATAGAAACAATTGGAAAAGCTGTTTACGAACTTCTGAACAAAGATTAAAAATATATATCACTATTTGATACACATTAAATTTTATAATTTATTATATTTATTTTACCCATTGGCAAAAAAGGAGGTTAAAATGTCACCGAAAACAATTCTTTTTCCTATGATTCCAAGACATCAGACCAGAGCGGCAGGATACGGAGACTGGAAAACAAAACCTATGCCCGAACAATCTGTTAAAGTTAAACTTAACAAATCCTATAGCGATGATGAGATGGAGAAAATAAAGTGGGGGTATATTCCGGAACAGATGGAGGATAAATAGTTTGTTTACTGGGAGAATGATAAATTATTTTTTCATAGAAGCTGGACCGGCGTTTGTGTGTATATAGTAAATTTTGAAAAAAACAGAACCGGCAATTATTTTGCCAAAGAAGCAATAGTAAATAGAAACCCTCAACAGTATAAAATCGCAGACGATGAGTATGATAGACAAATGATCTACTTTCTAATAGATGTTCTTCTTTTAAACAGGAATGGGAAATTCCCTACTCTTCACCAAAATCCTATTGCCAGTGCCCTTGAGATGTGGTCTATCATAGGTAGAGAAATTTTAAAGGACAAAGATTAGTTAGTCTCAGCTTTTCAAAATGCCAATTCCTATTTTGTCTTCTTATACATAGAATACCAGAATTGAGGTTGATCTTTAAGCCATCTGTCAAACCATGCAATAATTGTTTTACTCCATAAAATTCTCTTTTTATAATCCATAATCCAATGATTTTGCCCTTGAACCTTAACATACTCCACAGGTCTTCCCAGAAGCTTAAGAGCAGTGTAAAGTTCATCACTTTCACCTGTTGGAACATTTGTATCAGAATCTCCGTGAAGGAGTAAAAGCGGGGTTTTTATCTTATCAGCTCTGAAAAGGGGACTTTTATCAACATATATATCTTTTCTGTTCCAGGGGAAAGAAAATGCGGTAGCACCTGCACTGTATGTGTATCCCCAATATCCTTCTCCCCAATAGTGAGGCAAAAGACTTATCCCGGCGTGGGAAACAGCAGCTGCATACATATCCGTAACAGTTACAATATATTCTGTCGTATAGCCTCCGTAAGATGCTCCGATTATTCCGACTTTGCTCTTATTTACGAAGGAATGGGCTTTTAAAAACTTTTTCGCACCTTCAATTATATCATCAACAGGTTTTCCTCCCCAACCATTCACATGGTAGGCTGAAAAATCCTGTCCGAATCCCGTAGCCCCTCTTGGCTGAAGGATATAGACAACATACCCATTGGCAGCCCAATAATTTTTCGGATATCTACCACCGAAACTTCTATCAACAGGAACAGTACCACCATAATAATAAATAATCAATGGATATTTCCCATCGGAATCAAAATCCGGAGGATAGTAGATTCTTCCGATAATTGTTTGCCCATCACTGTTTTTAAAATTCCAATCTTCCACCTTTCCGAATCTGATCTGAGAATAATCTTTTTTTGCTGGGTAGTACAATAATTTATGCTTTCCTGTTTTAAGATTCACCAAATATACTTTAGGGGGAGTATTTGAATTGTTTCCTGCAAAAATTCCAATATTTTTTTGTTTTGCTATTGATAGTTTTGAAACAATCTCAATATCCGGAACCAATCTTTTAAATGTTCTTTTCTTAATATTGTATTCATAAAGACTCTTAAAAGATTTATCCGTTGTAATAAAATAAAGCTTATCCTTTTTTCCACTGACAAATACATTATCTATTGCAGGTTTAAAATACTTTGCAATGGGAGTGGCTTTTCCTGAACTCAAATCATAAAAATATGCCTGAACATCATAGGGGTTTGAAATTTTATTTATCTTTAAGTTTAATCCTATCTTATTGAAACTATCGGGAGCTCCAAGTGCAATCAAAGTATTTTTATCAAACCATTTTAAATATGCAACCCAGTATGAAGAAAACAGTTTTTTGGCTTTCATTTTTTCCGGATTAAAACAATAAAAGCTATTGTATCCGTACGGCCTGTGCTTATAGTCTATTGTATATGTTGAAAATAGTATCCTTCCGTCTCTTCCTATGTCAAGAAGATTTGTTGAAGAATCCCCTGAAGTAATCCTGATCTTAAATCCTCCTTCCGGATAAAGGATATAAAGATAGCTTTTGTTTCTATTTCCTCTCTGTCTATCCTCAGTGCTCAAAATTTGTTTCAATCCATTTATATACTCTTTATGTTTTTCCACTTTTGAATAAACTATGAATTTACCGTTGGGACTCCACACATAGTTTGAAAAATCTTTTTCTCCGGATAAGATTTTTTCAGGGTCTCTATTATTTTTAACCAGTATAAGATCAGCTCCATTTTTTCCGTATTTTATAAAAGTAAAAGCTTTTCCGTCAGGTCGCCATCTAAAATTTGAAAGCTTTCCGATATATTTATACGAATACTTTAATTTGCCGGATTTTAAATCCCTGATTTCAACCCAGTTTTCAAGCTTACCATTATCTCTTTTCGAAAGAATCATAGCAAAACTGTTTCCATCAGGGTTAATCTTTAAAGAATTCACACTTTCAACATCAAGTATTTCCCTCAAACCGATGGATCTTAAAGGTGTAATTGATATTTTTATATTTGCATCATTATACTTCTTCAAAAGGTCTAAAGAAAAATCCGCTTTTAATTTTTTATCTCCGGCAAGCAGATACTTCACCATAATTCTGTGTTTTCCTGTCTCAATTTTGAGAAGAGGAGTTTCAAAGTCTTTTACTTCTCCCTCTTTTGTATTTTCAAAAACTTTCTTACCATCAACAAACATTATGAAAGGAAAGTTGGTCTTAACTTTTATTTTCCCTTCAACGAATCTGTCTGTTCTAAGATAAGAAAATAGATACAAAATTGAACTGTCTTTATTCAAAGATAATATATCATGTTTTCCCCAATAATATTTTTTTCCATTAATCGTGAACTGCACCTCCCCTTCCGAGGGGTAAATATTACTGTTTTCAAAATGCTTAATATTTAGCAAATACTTAATTTTGGCACTTTTTTTATCTTTTGAAAAAGCGGGAACTTTCAGAGGAATTGGTTCTAAACTCATCCAATTATTGATTTTGATTTCTTTTGAGTAAACAAAAGAAAATATCACTAAAAGGCTAAACAAAACAACCAAGAATTTTTTTCTCATAAATTACCTCCTTTAAAATACCATATAGGTTTTTAGTTAAGGTCTTATACTATAAACAATCTTAAACACCAATCTATCCCGGAGAGGGATAAACCTTGATCTTGGATCCCATCTCCTCTCCCAGTTTTTATTAAAGGTTACATAGAGTTTATTTCCCGGAGATATCCTCCACATAAATCTAATATTCGCTCCAAGCTCCTTTGATACATCATCATACTGAATGTAATTTAACAATGCCAGATCAGGAGAGAAAAACAGATCCGCCTTTATCCTGTATAAATTCTCATCAAATTTCCCTTGAGGTAAATTTCCCTTTATAAATTCTCCCTGAGCCTGTAAATTTAAGTATCCGTCCAACTTCAAGGTCAATCCCAATTCCATATCTCCCATATGTCCGCTGTAAAATTCTCCGAATCTATAGCTCAAATCAACCCCCATCTTCCTGAATGATGCACTATTGAACTCAAACCTGTATCTTGTATAATTATACGGGCCTGCAGGGATAACAACTCCCTCAGCCACTTCAAAATCATAGGGCAGTACATCATAGTTCGGCATTACATTAAACTCTATATGCTCCCCGGATTCTGTCCTGAGATTTATGGGAGCTGTGAAGATTCTCCAAGTTTCCATTTTCCCCGAAAGATCCCAATAAAAACTTCCATAAAATTCAAAAAAGAATTGTCTTACCATTTTACCTATAATTCCTTTTTGAGGCCTTGGTTGAAAAGCCAAACCTGCTCTTAACATTTGAACATCATTTCTCGGTAGAAAACCCAATCCGGGATTTAAAGAATCACCGAAGTATGTATATGTCAAAGATGCATCTATTAAATCATTCGGATAATCTATCTTAAATCCGTATCCATAGTGTCTCCCTCCTTCTATTTCATTCCAATTGTATACTCCCCACAATCCCGTGGAAAAATTCTTCTTCCCGAATAACTTCGATGTCTGATAAACAAAATCCACTCCTATTAATCTGTTTATACCATCACTGCCCGCTTCTCCGTCCGTGAAAATTA
>JALVQI010000083.1 GCA_027031485.1 Candidatus Aminicenantota bacterium
AAGAAACTAACAACTTTCCTTCGTAGTCTGCTCAATGCTCAAAGCTCAACTCTCAAGGCTCTCACTAACTCTTCGCTACCTGAAATTTCCCGGACAGTACTGATTTTTGTTCAATTTGTAAACCTTTTTTAAAAATCAACACATTATGAGAAGAAGAAAAAAGGGTGCTTAATCTAAAAGAAAATTAATAAAATTTGTAAAATCTTGGATACCAACTCCATAAATTTTAAGTAAATTTTGGAGTTAAACTCCTAAATTTTCCATTTTTTCTTTTAATAAACAATTTTTATTAAGTTAGCCCCGTATAAAAATTTCATTCTATAACAAACCCGAAGGAATTCCGTATTACATTATTGACCCCGGGTTAAAAGAGTTGTAAGCTTTTTTATTTCAGGAGGTGATTATGAATAAAAGAACTTTTACCCGTTTTTTAATGTTTGTCTTAATTCTAACTTTATCTTTTAATTTCGGTTTTTCAAGAGAAAAGGGAATCTCAGCAAAGACTTTAAAAGAGTTGAGAAGCTCTGTTAATTTCAAAAGCCCTGATTTTAAAATGAGGATTAATGCGATTTCCAACAACAACCCTTCAATTTTAGTGAAAAACACAGAAGTGATAAAAAAGTTTCATGATTTTCACTTTTCAAACAAAATTGATACAAAGGGAATCACTGATCAGCAGAGCAGCGGTAGATGCTGGATGTTTGCAGGCTATAATGTTTTAAGGTTCTATGTTATTAAAAAGTTGGGTTTAAACAAGTTTGAGCTTTCTCAGAATTACGGAATGTTTTATGATAAACTTGAAAAGGCGAACCTTTTTCTTGAAGGGATTATATCAACAGCTAAAAAACCTCTTTTGAGCAGAGAGGTGGATTATTGGCTTAAAAACCCCATTCCCGACGGAGGACAGTGGAATATGGTTGTAGCTCTTGTTGATAAGTATGGGGTTGTACCAAAGGAGGTGATGCCTGAAACATACAATTCAAGCCATTCGGGAATTATGAACAGGCTTTTGGCCAAACTTTTGAGAAAGGATGCTGTTGTTTTGAGAAAATTGGTGAATTCAGGGGCAGGAGATAATAAGATAGATATAACCAAAAATGAGATGTTAAAGGATGTTTACAGACTTTTGGTCTATTTCTTAGGGGTTCCTCCTCAGGAATTTACATACAGATATAAGACAAAAGATAAGAAAATCTCTCCTTTGAAAAAATACACTCCAAAAAGTTTTTACAGGGAATTCATAGGAAAGAATCTTAAAGATTATGTAATGCTCTACAATGCTCCTCACAGAGCTTATTGGAAACTTTATGCAATTCAGTATGATAAGGATATGGTTGACAGAGAGGATATGACTTTTGTAAATCTTCCGATAGAGGAGCTTAAAAAGCTTGCGGCAAAAAGCATAGTGGCAGGCGAGCCTGTATGGTTCGGATGTGATGTCGGAAAAGAGTTTGACGGGAAAAAGGGATTTTTACTTCCGCAGATTCATGATTATGAATCACTTTTTAATGTGAATTTTAAAATGACAAAGAAAGAGAGAGTCCTTTACAGACAGAGTATTCCCACTCATGCGATGGTATTAACCGCCGTTGATATTCAGAATGGAAAACCTGTAAAATGGCTCATTGAAAACAGCTGGGGTGCAAAATCCGGAAGAAATGGCTATCTTGTGATGAAGGATGAATGGTTTGCTCCATATGTTTTTGAAGTTGTGATAAACAAAAAGTTTGTTCCCGAAAAGATTCTGAATGTTTTAAAACAAAAACCCGAGCTTCTTCCCCCGTGGGATCCTATGTTTAAAACAGCTTGTGAAAATTAAGGAGGGGTAATGAAAAAAAAGATTATAATCTTAACAGCTTTTGTCTTGTTATTTAATGGACTTGCCTTATTTTCCGCTCCGGAAAAGAAAAAGGATGAGTCAATACTTACAATGGATAGGATCTTTCACTCATCTGAGTTCAGGTCTCAAAGGCATATTCCGTTTAAGTGGTTTTACGGAGACAAAGGCTATGCAATTGTAAAGTATTCAAAAAAGGATAAGGGGCAGAGCATTATTTTAAGATATATCAATGGCAGGGAAAAGGTTATAGTCGCCGCTAAAAATCTGATCCCCAAGGGAGAAAAAAAACCTTTGAGGATTGATGATTATACCTGGTCTAAGGATAGAAAAAAGATTTTAATATATACGAATTCAAAAAGGGTCTGGAGAAGGAATACAAGAGGAGATTACTGGGTTTATGAGCTTAAAACAAAAAAACTTTATAAATTAGGCGGTAATGCGAAGCCTTCAACTCTTATGTTTGCAAAGTTTTCTCCAGACGGTAAAAGTGTTGCCTATGTAAGGGAGCACAATATATATCTTGAAAATCTTATTACAAAAAAGATCACTCAATTAACCTATGATGGCTCAAAAAATATAATAAACGGCACTTTTGATTGGGTCTATGAGGAGGAGTTTGGCCTCAGAGATGGTTTCAGGTGGAGTCCGGACGGGAAATACATTGCATTCTGGCAGTTGGATCAGTCAAAGGTTCCCATTTATTATCTTATAGATTATACAAGTAAGCTTTATCCGATATTAAAACCTATTCCGTATCCGAAAGCGGGACAGACAAATTCAAAGTGCAGAATCGGATATATAGATTTAAGCTCGAAAAAAATTAGCTGGATAAAACTTGACGGTGATCCTTCAAACAATTATATTCCTCAAATGGATTGGGTGAAAGGACAGGATAAAATCATTTTTCAATACCTTAACAGACTTCAAAACAGAGACAGATTGATGGTCTATGATGTAAAAACTCAGACACTCAAAAAGGTTCTGGAGGAAAGGGATAAGGCATGGGTTGAAGTTGTAAACAGTATCAGATGGCTAAAAGACGGAAAATCCTTTTTATGGACAGGTGAAAAGGATGGCTACAGGCATATTTACAGGGTAAATCTTGACGGAAAAATTAACAAAATCACTAAGGGAAACTATGATGTTATTTCCCTTTTAAAGGTTGATGAGAGGAAAAATCTTATTTACATAATCGCATCACCGAAGGATCCCGTAAGAAGGTATCTTTACAGTGTAAATCTGAAAGGTAAGGAAAATTTAAAAAGAATAACACCTGCGAATTACAAAGGAATGAATTATTACAATATTTCAAAAAATGCAAAATATGCCTTTCATACATATTCAAACTTTGAGACACCTTCCATAACAGAGCTTATTAAACTTCCGAGCCATAAGAGAGTGAAGCTTCTTATTGATAACAAAAATCTCAAACAAAAGATCTTGGCGATTAAAAAATCTCCCGTGGAATTTTTCAGAGTGGATATCGGAGGAGGAGTAAAGCTTGACGGTTTTTGTATAAAGCCTCCTGACTTTGATCCTTCAAAAAGATATCCTGTTTTATTTTATATTTATGGTGAACCTGCCGGACAAACGGTTTTAGATGCCTGGAGAGGGAGAAGTTATCTCTGGAATCTTTATCTTGCTCAGAAAGGGTATATTATTATGAGCATTGATAACAGAGGAACCCCTGCTCCGAGGGGAAGGGAGTGGAGAAAATCTATTTATAAAAAGATTGGTATTATTTCATCCCATGATCAGGCTGAGGCACTTAAAAAGCTTTTGAAAGAGAGACCTTATATGGATCCAAAAAGAATTGGAATCTGGGGTTGGAGTGGGGGAGGTTCAATGACCCTTAATATGATGTTCAGGTATCCTGAGCTTTACAAAGTTGGGGTAGCTGTTGCTCCTGTTCCCGATATAAGATACTATGACACAATTTATCAGGAAAGGTATGTCGGACTTCCCCAAAAAGATCCTGAAGCCTACAAAAACTGCTCTCCTATAACTTTTGCAAAAAATCTTAAAGGAAAACTTCTTGTGATACACGGCACAGGAGATGATAATGTTCATGTTCAGGGAACATATGCCCTTATAAATGAACTTGTTAAAAACAATAAGCTTTTTTCCCTGATGATATATCCGAACAGAAGCCACGGAATATATGAGGGCAAAAACACCACCCGACATGTTTTTGAAACAATAACTAATTTTATATTGAAGAATTTGTAATTTGGTGGTGAGATAATAATATAATTAACGGTAGAGGCAATTCACTACATTAGCTTTGAGCCTTAGGCATTGAGCAAAGTCGTGAATGCTGAATCGTGAATCGTGAATCGTTAATGGGAGCTTGCCCAGCATTTTTTTTCCAACATAAAATGAGAAGATGTATAAATTAAAGAATAATGCAAGAAGAAATTTTCACCAAAGGATAGCTAATCCTGAAAAATAGTGCTGGGTTGTTAGTGTTTGGTTTATTGCTGTTTTTTATATTATATTAATTAACCGTAGGGGCAATTCATGAATTGCCCCTACAGATATTCAATATTTATTGCCCCGATTCACCATTCACAATTCACGATTCACAATACCTCTACCTTATAATCCGAAATATTCCTCTCTTTCGTCGAAAAATTTATCCCTATTAACACTATCTCCTTGCCTCTGTTCTTATACGGCTCATAGTATTTCTTCTCTTTTATTTGCTGTATCGCTTTACTTGAATCCTGATTACATTTAAATTCAATTATATAAAACCTGTCCCTTGTCTCTATCAGTGCATCTATCCTTCCCTCCGATGTCAATATCTCCGATTTAATTCCCACTCCACTCGCCGATACTATCAAATAAAACAAAATATGAAAATCAGCCTCATCCAACTTCTTCTTTTTCATCAATGTATAAGGTATCTCCGAAAAAACACTCTTTATTATCTCTATCGCCTCCTCTATCTCTCCTCTGTTAAGCTTACTCCTTATCTTTTTATGTTTTGATTCCCCGTCCCCAAGGTATAGTCTTGTTAAAATACTTTCGGTAAATGATACTCTTACCTCTTTGTTGGGATATGATAATACATAAAGGTCATC
Source organism: Candidatus Aminicenantota bacterium (assembly GCA_027031485.1). GTDB lineage: Bacteria > Acidobacteriota > Aminicenantia > JAMOAD01 > JAMOAD01 > JALXDT01. Next base: position 4,927 of record JALVQI010000083.1, read on the forward strand.
CTCAGCATTATAATCCTTGATTGTAAGATAACCCGATTGAAACATCAGAGGAAGCGGGGATAGTCTATCAAGCTCATATACTGAAAACTGTGAGCTTGATACCTCATAATCCTCATATTCAGGTATGTAAATATTACCTTCTTCTATTAGATTTATTAAAAATGTTGGTGTTCCTGTCTCAAACCAGTAGTTCTCTATACTCCTCTTTTCAAGAGCTGAAAACAGTGAAAATGGGTTGTAAACTTTTACATCCTTTGCTGAAAATCTGTAGCCATTGTAATAATTTCTTAATTCTTCTCTCAACTCGTCACAATTAAGGTTTTCATCCTCACAGAATCTTTCAATATAAGGAGTTAAATCTCTGTCAATCTCTTCCTCTGTTATTCCCAATATATCACAATATCTCTTGTCCATTGTAAGATCTGTCAGATTATTTAGCTCTGAAAATATTGATACCTTTGAAAACTTTGTTATTCCCGTTATGAATACAAATCTTGTAATCCCCCCTAATTCACCGGTCTTAAGTGTTCCGTAAAACTCCTTTAATATCT
>JALVQI010000084.1 GCA_027031485.1 Candidatus Aminicenantota bacterium
CTTTCATGATAGTAAAAATTTATCATTATTCTTAAAACTTCAACCATTGAATCATCCTCATCAAAAACCATAATCGCACCGGAACCAAGCATTGAGCCTGCCTTCATCAGAGAATCAAAATCCATGGGTAGATCTATTTCATCAGCTTTTAAAATAGGAGCTGAAATTCCTCCCGGAATAACAGCTTTTAATTCCTTGTCATATTTAATTCCGCCAGCATACTTATAAATTATATCTTTAAGGTTTGTTCCCATTGGAAGTTCGTAAATTCCCGGAGATTTAACCTTACCGGAGACTCCGAAAAGTCTCGTTCCTCCGTTTTTCTGGCTACCAAGGGAGGCAAACCAGAATCCTTTGTTTTTTATAATTGCAGGAATAGAGGCTATTGTCTCCACATTGTTTATAAGGGTGGGTTTTCCGTACAAACCCGCATTTGCGGGAAAGGGAGGTTTTAGTCTCGGATGTCCCCTCTTCCCCTCAAGAGATTCAATAAGAGCTGTCTCCTCTCCGCATATGTATGCTCCGGCACCTCTGTGAACAACAATATTAAAGGTGAACTTTTCACCTAAAATATTTTTACCTATATATTTTTTTCTTCTGGCCTCCTCTATTGCCCTTTCAAGAATTTGAGCATACTCCTCATACTCTCCCCTTATGTAAATATATCCTTTTTTAATACCGATTGCATAGGCAGTAATTGCCATTCCCTCAATTAAAAGATGGGGAAGTTTTCTCAAGATGTATTTATCCTTGAAAGTTCCCGGTTCCCCTTCATCAGCATTCACTATAAGATATTTTTCTATCTTATCATCCATAGGCATAAAGCTCCACTTCATACCGGCCGGAAATCCAGCTCCACCTCTTCCTCTCAAATTTGAATTCTTAACCTCTTCCACTATCTCATCCCTTTTCATTTTGAGAGCTTTTTTAAGAGCTTTGTAACCATCGTGATCTTCGTAAACCTCTATGTTCTCTATTCCTTCAACAGCAAGAAGAGGTTCAAAAATTTTATCTTCAATCTTTTCTGTCATTTTATTCCAGTTTATCCAGTATGTTTTTCAGCTTTTCAGGAGTAAGATTTCCGTAAAATTTATCATTAATCTGTACAGCAGGCGCAATTTCGCACTGGCCTATGCACTCCACAAGGGAAAGGGAAAACTTCATGTTGTCGGTAAAGCTTCCCGGTTCAAGTTCATACTTTTCCCTTAAAAAATCCACAAGTTCCTTTCCGCCGTTCAGATAGCAGACCACATTTCTGCATAGCTGAATGTGGTATTTACCTGCCGGCTTTTCTCTCAACATTGTATAAAAACTAAATACACTCTTTATTTCAATCTTCGGCAGAGCCAAAATCTCCGAAATCTCCCCTATTGCTTCCTCTGAAATATAACCATAATCTCTCTGGACAATATGAAGTATGGGCAGGAGAGCGGATTTGGGGTCCTCGTATCTTCCCATAATCTCTTTGATATTCTTCTCTGTTTCTCCTGTTAAAAACTTCATCTGTCTGTCTCTCCTCCTATCATATTGATAGAACCGAAAATAGGAATAATATCAGCTATATAGTGCCCCTTTATCATCTCAGAAAGAGAACTCATAAGATGAAAGGACGGGGCTCTTACATGAAGTTTATAGGGTGTATCGCTGCCGTCTGAAACAAGATAAAAGCCCAACTCTCCGTTGCCTCCTTCAACGGCAG
>JALVQI010000085.1 GCA_027031485.1 Candidatus Aminicenantota bacterium
TTAAGAATTAATGATAATGAGGGAATAAAAAACATAAAAAAGAAAATTAATGCCCCTCCTAATTTGTTCCCCAAATACCATTGATATTGTTAGCTATTCGTTCCCCAAATTTTCCCGGACAGTAGTGTACAAAATTAAGTTTTATGGAAAAAATTTAAACTATATGATAATTTATTTAGTAAAAAGTAAATAAAGAGGAGGTAATAAAATGAAAAGTTTAAAAGGAACAAAAACTGAAAAGAACCTTTTAATTGCATTTGCGGGAGAATCTCAGGCAAGAAATCGTTACGATTATTTTGCAAAGCAGGCTAAAAAAGATGGTTATGTGAAAATAGCCGCCATATTCGAAGAAACCGCACTTCAGGAGAAAGAGCACGCAAAAAGGATATTCAAATTTCTTGAAGGAGGAGAGGTTGAGATAAATGCAGGCTATCCTGCAGGTAAAATCGGAACAACAGAAGAAAATCTAAAAGAAGCTGCAGCTGGAGAGCATTATGAAAATACGGTGATGTATCCGACATTTGCAAAAATAGCGGAAGAAGAGGGATTTAATGAAATCGCCGTTGTTTTGAGAGCAATTGCTGTCGCAGAAAAACACCATGAAGAGAGATTTCTGTCTTATTTAAAAGAAATAGAAAACAACACCATGTTTAAAAGGGAAAAACCTGCCATCTGGAGATGTATGAACTGCGGTTATATTTTTGAGGGAGAAGAACCCCCTGAAAAATGCCCTGCTTGCGACCATCCCAAAGCTTATTTTGAACTCCTTAAAGAATAAATTATTTGATTTTGTTTAAGATGTAAAAAATCAGGGATATAATCAAACTCAGTATAATAGAAGTAGTAAGAGGAAAATAAAATATAAAATTTTTCTTTTTAATCACTATATCTCCGGGAAGATGAAAAAGCTTGAGAGGAGAAACTTTTATAAAAAAACCCACAATAAGAAAGAAAATTCCAACAGCAATAAAGATATTGCCTATTCTCACTTTTTCCTATCTTCTTTTTTAAAGTTATTTCTACCCAGATGAAAACTTCTTGATTTAAGATTTGGCTCATTTCTTTTATATTTATTGCCTTTATAATAGTGATATCCATTGTGATTAGAGGTCACACTCACCTTTACCTCTCCTTGGGAAACAGTTTCTTCACTTAGCTTAAATACCTGAATTCTCGTATTTCCCGTATCTGCGACATAAACTGTTCCATCCTCAGCAACTGCAACACCATAAGGCACATTAAATTTACCGTTTTCTGTCCCTTTACCTTTTGCAATATTTATAATAAATTTACCATTCTCAGTGAACTTTGCGATTCTTGAATTATCCGTGTCAACAACATAAACATTCCCAGTTCTATCCACAGCCAAACCGGTCGGAGCATCAAAATCATTATCTCCACTTCCGGCTGAACCCCATTTAAATTTGTAATTCCCTGAAAGATCAAAAGCAACAATCTTGTTAAGAACCACATCACTCACATACGCACGCTTTTTATCCCTATTTATTGCTATACCAAAGGGGTACTGAAACTGAGAATCACCGTTTCCTCTGCTTCCCCATTTCCCAACAAATCCACCGCCCGTATTAAAAATCTGAATCCGGTAATTTCCCGCATCAACTATATATAATTTATTATTAGGACCTATCGCTATACCAATTGGATTATCAAACTTTCCATTCTCTTTTCCGCTACCACCTTTAAATAAGGATATTCTACCATTAGAATCCAATTTAAAAAAACCATCTGCTCCTATATCCACAATAAATGTCTCTCCTGAGTTTAATAGAAGCCCGTCAACAGGTGTTAAAAGCTCCTGCCCCACAGGTATTTTTCTTATAAAAACTCCCTTGGTAGAAAAGACTTTTGCAACATGATTTCCCGCATCCTCAACTAAAACTCTCTTATCGCTGTTGAACAAACTAATTCCGATGGGAGAAAGAAATTGATTCGGTGCTGTTCCATTTTTCCCCCATTTTCTAATAAATTCATATTTAAAAGGAGAAAGTCTGGCATAAACAGAATTTGTTTCTCCCTCTATGATATTTATCTCTTTTTTAGCCTGTCCATATAATTCTTTTACAATTAACAATTCATGCCTTCCACTCTGAATTCCTGTAATTTCACAAGGAGTTATTTTGCCTGTACTCCTTCCGTCTATAAAAACATCAGCGCCGTCAGGATCTGAAGTAATTTTTAATACAGTAGGACCTGTTGGAGCAGATTTTTTGGAAAGAAGAAGTGCTGCAATAATTCCCCCGGCAAGAGCTCCCCCTAAATAATATATAAACTTTGATCCTCCCTTTTTCTCCTTTTTCTCTGTAACAATTTTTCCTTCTTCTTTTTTTGCAGGTTCTTTTTTTTCTTTAGGCTTTATTTCCTCTTTTGTCTCTGTTTTTGTTTCTTTTTTCATAACAGGTTTTGTTTTTTCTTTATTAGGTTTTTTAATTCCTTCCTCTCCTATCGGGACAAGCTTTTCAAGAGAAAAACTGAAATTCCTTGAACCATCGCTTACAACTATATTTTGTTCAAGATTTTTATACCCTTCTTTTTCAACTTTTATAGTATGTTTACCTTTTACCAGTTTTAAATTGAATTTTTTCCCTTCTCCGTAAAATAAATCATCAATATAAAGTTTCGCCTTTTCCTTTAAATTAACCTCTATCCCAACCATATTTTTGCTCTTTATTTCTTCAACAAATATAATGAATTTTGGACTGTATATGTCAGGATTAAGCGATAAAGTGGGCTTTATTTTAAGAATCTTCAAAATATTCTCTTCAGCCTTATTGTTTTCTCCGATGGTAAAATAGGTTAAAGAGAGAGTTAAATAAGCATCAATAAGATCTTTCTTATTCTTTATTATTGTAATAGCTAAAGAGAGCTTATTAATTGCCTCCTTAAAATCCCCATTCACATATGCTTTCTTTCCCTCTTCCAAAAGCTTTTCAACCGTGGAATCCTGCTGAGCAAAACCTACATAAGAACTACTAAAAATAAAAATGACTATAGTAACTATTGAAATAAACTTTTTCATCTTATTCCTCCTTTAAGTTCACCTTTTTTGTTTCAAGGTTTATTGTAATTCTCTTTAAACTTTTTTTAAAGCTTACGGTTTTCTCGAGCTTACCAAACTTCGGATGAATTACTTTTAAAACATGATTTCCAGCGGTTATAGTAATATTTTTTATCGGACTTAACCCTAATTTTTTATTATCTATATACACATTCCCCCAGGGATATACATAAATCAAATTAATTTTTATCTTTTCCACAACAGGCTTTATTTTTTTAGAAGAGACTCTTTTGATTCTTGTAGAATCAATATTAAGATTTACAAAAATTTTATCAACTGTTTCTCCGCCTTCAACTGTTATCTTTTTAAAATAATCTTTGTACTCAGGATGTTTAAAAAGTATTGTATGAGTTCCCTCCTTTAATTTAATATTAAAGATTGGTGTTATATCCCTTAATTTCCCATCAATATAAACTTTCGCCCACGGAACAGCCACTATTTTTTTTATAACTGCAGTTGTTTCAAATTTCTCGCTTATTTTCTTTGTTCCTTTATTAACTATTATTTCTTTCACTTTGCTCCTAATACCCTTTGGAGTCTCTCTTAAATATATTATTTTATGTTTCCCCTTTTTAAACTTAATAGATTTCGGAGGGGGAATTATTCCATAATATTTATCATCAACATATAATTTTGTTTTTGCGTTAGAGAAAAAGGTCACATTATAAATATCCATTGATTTTTTTAAAACTGATTCTTGTTTTGGTACTGACAAAATAGGTGAAACTTTACTCTTCTTAGGTAAAGCTTCATTATTCACCTTTCTTTCTCCACCTGTTTTGTTCTCCGCCTGTTTTATACTCTTTTTCTGATCCCCGGGAAGCTCTTCATTTATAACCTTTTCATTACTCTGTGTTGGGACCGCACTCTTCCTTTCTTCTTTCTTTTCATCTTTTCCTTTTAAAACATTTCCTCCTATCTCCTTCTTTTGCTTCTCTGCTTTTTTATCTTTGTAGATTATCCTTTTAATATTGTTGAAATAAATTGTAACTATTTCTTTTTTGTAAATAACTAAAACAGAGAGAAGTATAAGGAATAAGATTAAAAGGAGAGAAGGGATTACACTTCTTTTTTTCTCAGAGATAATATGTTCACTCTTCTTACCAACTCTCTCCAGAGCTGATTTTAACTCTTTAACTGATGAAAATCTGTCTTCCGGATTCCTCTTTGTTGCCTTTAGAATAATCCTTTCTAAATCTTTATCCAGTTTTTTATTATATGTTGAAGGTTTCGGTAGCTCCTCCCTTATATGCTTTAAAACTATCTGAACAGCGGATTCCCCTTCAAAAGGAAGTTTCCCGGTCGCCATCTCAAACATTGTTATACCAAGTGAATAAATATCTGTTCTTTCATCCACCTTTTCTCCCTTAGCCTGTTCGGGAGCAAGATAGTGAGGACTTCCCATAATCTTACCGGTGGCTGTAAATTTTGTTGTTTCCAGATTTTTAGCAAGTCCAAAATCAGTTAATATTGCCTTTCCATTATCTTTCTGAATCATAATATTAGCTGGTTTAATATCTCTATGAATTATTCCATTGGAATGCATATATTCAAGCACCGATGCAATATCTTCGGATATTCTTATTATTTCATCAAATTCAAGAGGAGCCTTCTCTTTAATTAATTCCTTTAAAGTTATCCCGTCAATGTATTTCATAATTATGTAGGCGACGTTTTTATAAAATCCCACATCATAAACCTGAACAATATTCGGATGATCAAGTCTGGCATAAAGTCTTGCTTCCCTTTTAAACCTTTCAAGCATCTCACGATCTGTAATAAGATCTCTTGAAAGAATTTTCAAAGCACAAATTCTTTCAAGCACAGTATCCTTTAATTTTAAAACAGTAGAAAAACCTCCTCTTCCGATAAGGCCCAAAACTTTATACTTATTAGCTAATTTTTCCTTTATTACATCCAGTTCGGGGAAGTAGATATCACTAAATCCGATTGTTGTAGGCTCATCCCCCAAGAAACTATAACCACAATACGGACACAAACTTACATCATCATCTACTTTTTTCTTACAAGACGGGCATTCTTTCATTCTTTAAAATAATAGTATTTTACTCTTTTGTCAATATTATTCACTAAAACTCCTTAAAAAACCTTGTTAAGGGTTCCCCTTTGGAAAATAATTCAAAATCGAGGAGATAGCCAAAAGGTGTCTGAAAAACTTCGTAGCCCGCTGATTCTAATCTTTTTTCCGCTTTATCGAGAATGTATTTTGCATTTTCAGGAGAAGCTTTACTTTCTGACAGATGAGCAAAGGAATGAAGAACCACTCTTTTAACTTTGTTCTTATTGCAAAACCACTTAATATTTTTTATCAACTTTGTAACTTTAGAATCAAGATTTTCTTCATCATCTTTTTCAACATTAATAAAAGAGATTACCGCATCTTCCTTTAAATCTAACTTTTCAACAGAACCTCCATACTCCTTTTCCAATGTTTTTTTAGATTTATTATATTTTAATCTGTTAACCTTCCACAGCAACACTCTCATTTAAACCTCCTCCAATCCATACTTTTTTATTTTTGCATCAAGAGTGGTTCTTGATATATTCAGAGCTCTCGCAACCTCAGTCTTATTCTTAAACTTATTCAAAGCTGTCAGAATATGATTCTTCTCTACCTCCTCAATAATCTTTGAAAGTTCCCACTCATTATTTAATTCTGAACCGAATTTTTCATTTATGTTGTTTTTGAGTCTTTCCGAAAGATGTACCTCCCTTATGATATCTCCTTCGTCTACAAGAGCCACAGCTCTTTCTATTTCATTTTCAAGCTCTCTCACATTTCCCGGATAATCATAATTAATTAATAATCTCATTGCTTTATTGCTAATTCCCTGGATTCTTTTCTCATACTGAGCGGAGAATTTCTTAACAAAATAGTTAACTAATTCAGGGATATCTTCTCTCCTATCTCTTAGCGGAGGAATACTGATTTCATCTCCAGCTAATCTAAAATAAAGATCTTTTCTGAATTTTTTCTCAGCTATTAATTTTTTCAGATTTTTATTTGTTGCAACAATAATCCTGACATCCACTCTTTTTAATCGTGTCCCTCCGACTCTGTAAAATTCTTTGAATTGAATAGCCCTCAGTAATTTAGCCTGAAGAGATAATGATGTATCACTTATTTCGTCCAGAAAAAGAGTTCCACCATTAGCCAATTCAAACTTTCCCGGTCTTTCCGAAGTGTCTGTAGCCGCACCTTTTTCCACACCAAAAAGCTCAGCTTCTATTAGGGCTTCCGGAACAGCTGCACAATTGATTGCTATAAAGGGAGCATTACGTCTTTTACTATTTTTATGAATAAATTTTGCTAAAAGCTCTTTCCCCACCCCCGATTCGCCGTAAATTATCACATTTATATCTGTTTTCGCAATCTTCTCCGATCTCTTAATAAGTTCTTTCATTTCTTTGGAAACAAAGTTAAATTTATTTATCTGTTGACTCTCAAACTTTTCTCTTTTTATCTCTTTTATATCTTTTCCCGAGCCTAAAAAGTTATTTCTGTAAACATCCATTATTCTTGAAAAAAGATTGGAATTTATTTTACAATTCCCTCTTCCCAAAACAAAAAATTCACCTGAATCAGCATAAAAAAAACCATCGGATAAGTAATCTATATCGGGAATCAATTCAAAAAGAAACTTTTTGTCTCCGTGAACATAAATAACAGAAAAATCATCTCTGTTTTCTATATTTTCACCTATTAAAATATCATCACAGTCAAATAAATACTTGTTAACAGTCTCAAAAAACAGGTAACTATTGTTTTCTGACAGGGCTTTAATAATATAAAGAAGAGAAATCTCAGGTCCGAAAAATAATTCTTCTGTTTTATCTAACTCTTTTGACTGAATTTCAATAATCCTCTTTCCATCCTCCAGAATTCCGTCCTCATCTTCAATTATTTCCACCTCCAAACTCACCCTTCCGAGAAATAATTTAACCTTTTGTTGAATTTTAAATTCTTTAACCTTTTCACCATTTACTATCACACCGTTTTTGCTGTTAAGATCTTTAACAAACCACTCCCCTCCCCTTTTTTCTATTAAACAATGTCTTCTTGATACCGTAGAATCCTCAATAAAAATATCAACATCTTTATTTTTTGATGATCCTAATATAATACGCCCGTCTTTAATATAATATGTCGTTTTTTTCTTCCCCGGTATCAATGTTTTTAAAATAAGCATGTAAAATTATAATTAAAAAATATAAAACAATCAATAAAATGTACGGATTTTGAACAAATTTGTCCAGAATTTATACACAATGAAAAAGAAAAAAGTTAATCTTTAGCTTAAAATAAGGGTGTGAAAAGATTTATCTAATTGGAATGATTTTTTATTATTAATTTTATTTGAGGTGTGCTATTAATTTGATCAAAAGTTTTATAAATCTCAAGAAGGGGGGAAGGATTATATTTTAAGTTAAAGGAAATAAAAAAAGCGGGGCATTTCTGCCCCGCTTTTTTCTATTTTCAGCTTTTTATTAATACATATCCATTGGGGGTGTTGCACCACCGGCAGGAGCTGTCTTTTCCTCTGGTATTTCAACAACAATTGCTTCTGTAGTAAGAAGGAGAGATGCAACTGAAGCCGCATTTTGCAGAGCGGATCTTGCAACCTTTGTAGGATCGATAATTCCCGCCTCAAGCATATTCACATATTTTTCATTGAGAGCATCAAAACCTTCCTCTGTTTTCATTTCACTTACTTTTTCAGCTACAAGACTACCCTCATAGCCAGCATTTGTTGCTATCATTTTCAAGGGTTCCTTAACAGCTTCCTTAACTATCTTGACACCAAGATTCATATCACCTTCAAGTTTAAGATTATCAAGAGCTTTTCCCGCTCTTAAAAGAGCAACTCCACCACCGGGAACAATACCTTCTTCCACAGCAGCTTTTGTTGCATGCATAGCATCCTCAACTCTTGCCTTTTTCTCTTTAAGTTCGGTTTCTGTTGCAGCACCAACTTTAATTACTGCAACCCCACCGGCCAATTTTGCAAGCCTTTCCTGTAATTTTTCCCTGTCATAGTCAGAGGTTGTCTCTTCTATCTGTGTTCTTATCTGTTTAATCCTGGCTTTTATATCCTCTTCTTTTCCTGCTCCTTCAATTATTGTTGTGTTTTCTTTATCAATGACAACTTTCTTTGCCTGACCAAGCCAATCAAGAGTCACGCTTTCAAGTTTCACACCTATTTCCTCTGATATAACCTTACCACCTGTCAGGATTGCTATGTCTTCAAGCATGGCCTTTCTTCTCTCTCCGAATCCGGGAGCCTTTACAGCTGCCACATTTAATGTTCCCCTTAATTTGTTAACAACAAGTGTTGCAAGGGCTTCACCTTCAACATCTTCTGCAATAATTAAGAGGGGTTTCCCCGTTTTGGCAATCTGTTCGAGGAGAGGGAGCATATCTCTGAGTGAAGAGATCTTTTTTTCATGAATCAGAATGAGAGGATTTTCAAGAACAGCCTCCATTCTGTCAGGATCCGTTATAAAGTATGGAGATAAATATCCTCTGTCAAACTGCATTCCTTCAACAAATTCAAGAGTTGTATCAAGCGATTTTGCCTCTTCAACGGTAATTACTCCATCCTTTCCCACTTTGTCCATTGCTTCTGCTATTATTTTACCTATCTCTTCATCATTGTTTGCTGAAATTGCTCCGACCTGAACAATCATATCTCCCTTAACATCTTTCTTTATTTTGTTTAACTCATCAACAATAACCTCTACTGCTTTATCAATTCCTTTCTTTACAAGTGTTGCATTGGCGCCTGAGCTTACATACTTCAAACCTTCTTTGTAGATTTTTTCGGCAAGAACCGTAGCTGTTGTTGTTCCATCTCCAGCAACATCAGATGTCTTGGATGCCACCTCTTTTACAAGCTGAGCACCGATATTTTCAAGGGGATCCTTAAGTTCAATCTCCTTTGCAACGGTAACTCCGTCCTTTGTTATTGTCGGAGAACCGAATTTTTTTTCAATTACAACATTTCTCCCCTTCGGACCTAATGTTGCCTTAACAGCTGCGGATAAGGTCTCAACCCCTTTTAATATTTTAGCTCTTGCTTCATCACCCAAAACTATTCTTTTAGCCATTTTACACCTCCTTAATTATTCTTCAATTTTTGCCAGAATTTCATCTTCTCTGGCAATTACAAACTCTTCATCATCAATTTTAATTTCATTACCAGCATATTTGCCGATTAAAACCCTGTCTCCCACCTTTACAGTCAAAGGAACAGTTTTACCATCATCAGTAACTTTTCCTGGACCAACAGCTATAACCTCAGCTTTCTGAGGTTTTTCCTTGGCTGTGTCCGGAATAATAATAGAACCTTTTTTAACCTCTTTTTCTTCAATTCTCTTTAAAACCACCCTGTCATACAATGGTGATAATTTCATTATTCACCTCCTTATCAATTATCTTTTTTAGTTGCTAATAATAGCATGATTTTTTTTTAATGTCAAATCCAAATATTCTTATTTATTCCTATATTTTTACATATTTTATGTCAATATTATCAATTATCATGATTTTTTATCTTGTTTTAAGCTTTTTTAAAGAAATTATAATGCAAAATTTAAAGTAAAAACACATTTTATTACATTAAATCCCCTTGAACAATTCCAACTTTTAGGTTATTATTACTGCCTAAATATTTAATGAGGGAGGTTTTAATGCCAGAAGTTATTTTAAAAGGTGAAAAGAGGTATAAAAAACTATTAAAAGATTATGAAAAAGCTTTAAATTATTTTTTTAAAGAAAACTTTGCTGAAGCAAAGAAAATTTTAGAGAAGATAATATCTTCGGAAGAGGAAGAAAAAGAACTCATAAAAAAAGCCAAAGTATATTTAAGATTGTGCGAACAAAGATTAAATCCACCCAAACCGGAACTTAAAAATGCGGAGGATCAAATCAATTATGCTGTTTATCTTTTAAACAAAAAAGAATTCGAAGAGGCTGAAAAAGCTCTTTTAAAAGCTTTAAAACTTGACACTAATCAAAAAGGAAGAATCTCCTATCTTTTATCCGTTCTTTATGCCTTAAAAAATGAAGAGGAAAAATCCATCCAATTTCTAAAAGAGGCTATTAAGATAGACCCTATCTACAAAATCTATGCTTCCACCAATACGGATTATATAAATCTTTATAAAAACAAAGAATTTAAAAAATTAGTGAAAAGAAACAAAGACAAAGAAAATGATAAAAAAGAATAATATTATTCTTTATTATAATTTAATCCTTCCAAATTTTAACAAAAAATTATCAGAAATTTTAGAAAAAATGGGTTTTAATGTAATTTTAGCACCTAAAATAGAAAAAATTAATGACAATGATTTTTATTTTGTGCTTACAGAGTATCTTCACTTAGCCCTTATCGAAAAGCAAAACAAAAGAGAAAAATTGTTTGTTTCTGGAGAAACCGTATTAGGCTTGTTTTTAAAAGGTGAAACCTATAAAAAAAACACGAAAATTTCAGCGAATGACATTTCTTTAAATATTCCTGATAATTATGTTGAAAACAACATGAAGGCTTATGAGATGGAGAAAGATGAATATATCCCTTTTACAAAACCCGATCCTTTAATCACATCCTTTTTGTATAAAATAAATCTATTTAATTTTGAAAAAAAAGGTGTTATCTTTGACTCTTTTGATAATATACTCATTGACCTGGGGGTTAAAATTGAAAAAGGAGCCAAGATTCACCCTAACACTGTAATAAAAGGTGAAACAGAGATCAAAAGCGAAGCTGAGATATTTCCATTCACATATATTGAAAATACAAAAATAGGAAAGTTTGCAAAAGTTCTCCCTTTCTCCCATATAGTTGACTCAACTCTTGAAAAAAACACAAGTGTTGGCCCATATTCAAGATTAAGGAATAATACAATTATAAAAGAGGGAGCTAAAACAGGTGACTTTGTTGAGATGAAGAACACAGTCTTCGGGAAAGGCTCCAAAGCAATGCATTTAAGTTATGTCGGTGATGCCACAGTAGGTAAAAATGTAAACATAGGGGCGGGAACAATAACATGTAATTATGATGGGATTAAGAAAAACCCAACAATTATTGAAGATAATGTTTTTGTAGGTTCAGGCACCGAACTTGTTGCTCCGATTAAAATAAAAAAGAATTCATATATCGCCGCAGGTTCCACCATTACAAAAGAGGTCCCTTCGGGAGCTCTGGGGATTGCGAGAGCAAGGCAGGAAAACAAAAAGGGCTGGGTTGAGAAAAGAAAAAAGAGAAAATAATGGGATTTTTCAAAACAAACGGTTTTTTACCCTTTTCTGAACCTCTGGTGGGAAAAGAAGAATTAAATGCGGTAAAGCGAGTCTTTAAAAGAAACTGGTTTACTTCTGGCCCTGAGGTTAAAGAATTTGAAAAAGAATTTTCAAATCTGACAGGCTCAAAATTTTCCGTTGCCGTTAATTCTGCCACGGCCGCCCTCCATGTTTCTCTTGCCACAATAGGAATAGAAAAAGGAGATGATGTTATCTCAACACCATTTACCTTTGTATCAACTATTAATACTATCGTAGAAACGGGAGCATATCCTGTTCTGGTAGACATTAATGAGAAAGATTACAATATATCATCCGACAAAATAATAGAAAGAATCGAAAGCGAATATATTTTCAAAGAAAAATTCCCCATACATAAAAAAAGAAAAACTAAATTAAAGGCAATCTTACCTGTTCACTATGCAGGACAGCCCGCTGATCTCGAAAGGATTAACAATATAGCAAAAAAGTATAATCTCAAAGTAATCGAAGATGCAGCACATGCCATTGGTTCCGAATACAAAGGTAAAAAAATCGGTGATTCTGAAAATCTTGTAGCTTTCAGCTTTTATTCAAACAAAAATATTACAACAGGAGGAGAAGGGGGAATAATATCTTCAAACAATGAAGATTACGAAAAAAAATTAAGGCTCTATTCATTACACGGAATCGATAAAGAAGCATATTCAAGACTTAAACATGAGGGCTTGCCTTTTTATGATGTTAAAGTCTTGGGCTTTAAATACAATATGACAGATATATCAGCCGCAATAGGAAGGGAACAATTAAAAAGGATAAAAAAAATAAATGATAAAAGGAGGGAGATTGCGGAACTCTATAAAGAAAAGCTTTCAGATATTGATGAAATAATTATACGACCGATATCAAAAGATAAAGAATCTTCATACCACCTCTTTGTAATTGAGATTTTGAACTATGATAGAAACAAACTTATAAAAGAATTATTAAATAGAAAAATCCAGACCTCCGTGCATTTTATGCCTGTCCATCTATTTACATACTATAAAAATAATTTCCCATACAAAAAGGGAGATTTTCCTGTCAGTGAAAAGATTTTTAATAGAATCCTATCACTTCCTATTTTCCCGGCGATGGATGAGAATGATGTGAAAATCGTAGTAGACACAATAAAAGAAATTCTTGTTAAAAAATGAGCTGGGAAGTTTTTGATGAAAAATCCCTGGAATATGACAGATGGTTTGAAACAAAAGGGAAAAATATATATATTTCTGAGCTCAAAGCTCTAAAAAAAATATTTGGAACCAACAATTTTAAAAAACCTATTTTTGAAATAGGGGTGGGAACAGGAAGATTTTCACTCCCTTTGAATATTAAGTACGGGATTGAACCATCCGATAGGATGTCAAAAATAGCAAAGGAAAGAGGGATAAAAGTTGTTAGAACCACAGCCGAAAATCTCTCCTTTAAAGATAAAAGTGTCGGGACTTTTTTGTTGATTGTGACTATCTGCTTTCTTGACAATTTACAAAAAAGTTTAACAGAAATAAAAAGAGTTATAAAAAATAAAGGAGATTTAATAATAGGTTTTGTTCCCAAAAACAGTGAATGGGGAAAACTTTATATTAAAAAGAAAAAAGAAGGAAATCCCTACTATAAAAGGGCCGAATTTTATGAGTACAACTATTTAAAAAATTTTCTACAAAATTTAAATTTTAAGGAAATCCGTACTGTTTCAACATTGACTTTACCCCCTCAAAAATTCGATTCGATTGAGGAACCATTTTCAGGTTATAATGAAAAAGCAGGTTTTATTATTATAAGAGTAAAAGCTTTCAAATAAAATAAACTTAAAAAAATATAAGGAGGTTTTAATGAAATTTAAAAACAATAATAATAAAAAGTGGGTTCTCTTACTACTTTTGGTATTAGTTCTTTTACAATCCCAATGCAAAACAGGGGAAAACAGGCCTGTAATTGAAAGTATATCTCCCAGTTGGACACTGGCGGCAAAATCTTTTTCTATTACAATTAAAGGAGCAAATTTTGATAATAACTGCCGGATAATTGCCAATAATAAAAACATACCCACACAATTAGTGAATGAAAACGAGATACACGGGATTATTGACAAATCAATAACAGAACTATCTTTAACTGTTTCAAAAAAAGAAATACCAATATATGTAAAAAAATCGACAGATTCTTCCTTCATAGAATCAAATACCAAAACAATTCAGATCCGTCATATACCAAAATGTAACTCTCCCGGAAAAATTTACGAAGGCGATGAAAGCAAAAGCATAAAAGAGGTTAAGCTTCTAACAGGAGGAAAAGAATATATAGTTTTATTGTTCACAGAAGAGGACAATTCAACAAACAAAACAACAAAAAAATTCATGATCTCAGAAAACAGCGGAGAGTCATGGAAAGCACCTAAAGAAATAACAGGCAGCCTTTTTATCTTCAATAACAATCTTTATAATATTTCAGCTTCCGGTGAAATATATAAATCCGACGACAAAGGAGAAACATGGACAATTATGGGCGCAAAACCCGTTCTTTCGGGTAAATCCCTTAAAGAATATTTAAGGTGGGTTGGTGATTCAAATTTTATTTACACCCATTCAGCAAGAAAATCTGATGATTCTCTATTTCTAAAAACATACAAATCCTCTGATTTTGGAAAAAGCTGGGAATTGGTAAGTGAAAATATTTTTGATTTTTCAGGTTATTATTCTGAATCTCCTCTGAAACCATCAGGAGCGTTTATGAATGGGAATGGTGCAATCCGCCTTGAATACACTGAATTTTATGGAAGAGAAGAAGAAGGGTTAAGCCAGGTTTCCTTTGACGGAGGGAAAACATACAAAATAGCGGAAAAAGCTTTTACACATCATGGCTACGGATATCTTTTAAATAACAATGATTTAACCGGAATCCTTCAATTATGGTATACAGGATTTGTTATGAATGAAGATTTTTATTATCACTATAAAGTGGGGACAAAACATGGATATACAAGAGATATTAAAAAATTGATTCCCTCTTTTGAAGGTAACAGTCCTATTGCCAGATTGGATATTAATATGGGAGATCACTATTTTCTGAGCAGAGGAAACATGATGATATGTTCGTATGATAAGGGTCAAAGCTGGACAAAGCCACAAAAATTTTTAAGCTCTTTTCCCGAACATTCAAAGTTATTCCCATTTTTCTCCAGCACAGGAGATTGTTACATAATTATAATTACACCAGATAATAATCTTCTTTTTTCAAAAACAGCAAAATAATTTTAAAGGTAAAGAAACAGAAGGAATGAAATTTTAAAATATTCTTCTTTTTGTTATAATATAAAATGAATTTAAAATATGAAAAATACTGGAAAAAAGGAAAGGATTTTCTTAATGTTGAAGTCCCTATAATCTCAGGTGCAATGACCTGGATCAGTGATTCAAAACTTGTAAAAGCCGTAAGTGATGCCGGGGGATTCGGAGTTTTAGCTGCCGGCAATATGCCTGTTGAACTCCTCGAAAAAGAGATTAAAGTCCTGAAAGATGAAAATGCTAATTTTGCTGTTAATTTGATAGTAATAGCCCCAAATTACCTTACACACTTAAAAAAGGCTGTTGAAATGGGTGTTGAGTATATAGTTTTCGCTGGAAGCTTTCCAAGAAAAGAGGAGGTAAAAATCGCAAAAGAAGGCGGAGCAAAGGTCATGACATTTGCCTCAACAGAGTCAATAGCAGAACGTATGATTGAGTACGGAGCCGATGCTCTCATTCTGGAAGGTAGTGAAGCCGGAGGACATATAGGGCATGTTTCAACAATTGTTCTACTTCAGCAGGTTCTCTTCAATTTTTCAGGGAGGATTCCGATTTTTATCGCAGGAGGAATTGCCACGGGCAAAATGATAGCCCATCTTTTATTAATGGGAGCCGCCGGGGTGCAAATGGGAACTATTTTTGCAATGTCAGAAGAAAGCCCTGCTCATCCTGAATTTAAGGAAAGATATAAAAGAGCCAATGCCAGAGAAGCCGTGGCAACACCAAGATATGATTCGGCTCTTCCTGTTGTCTCTGTAAGAGCCCTTTATAACAAAGGAATAAAAGAATTCGGTAAACTCCAACTTGAACTCCTTGAAAAATTAAAAAAAGGTGAGATCACAAGAAGAGATGCTGTGTATAAAG
>JALVQI010000086.1 GCA_027031485.1 Candidatus Aminicenantota bacterium
TTCTCTTTTACTGAAAAAAATTTTCAAAACAGAGAATTTTTAGAATAAATTTATTAAAAATCACTGTTTTTTACTGTCTTGCTTTCCTTATCCGATTTTTAGGGTTCACATAGTAAGGTTGACTTTTTTTAAGATTTCTGTTATTTTACCTACATTATTCCAATAAATAAGGAGAATTAGGATGTATGCTATTATTGAAAGCGGAGGAAAACAGTTTATTGTTAAAGAAGGCGATACTGTAAAGGTTGAAAAGCTTAATGTAAAAAAACAAATAACTTTTAACAAAGTACTTTTTGTGGATACCGATAAAGAGAAACTAATAGGCACACCTTTCCTTGAAAATGTTAAGGTAATAGGAGAAAAGGTGGAAGATAAAAAGGATAAAAAAATCATTGTATTTAAAAAGAAAGCAAAAAAAGGTTATAAAAAGAAAACAGGTCATAGACAGACTTATTCCTATGTAAAAATCAAAAAGATAGAGGTGGAGGCATAAAATGGCTCATAAAAAATCCGGCGGGTCGGCAAAAAATGGCAGGGATTCAATTGCAAAGAGACTTGGTGTAAAAGCTTATGGTAATCAAATTATAAACGCGGGAGCAATAATAGTAAGACAGAGAGGAACAAAAATAGCTCCCGGGAACAATGTGGGCAGAGGAGGAGATGATACCCTCTTTGCATTAAAAAGGGGAAGAGTCCACTACTTCACGAGAAAAGGCAAAAAGACAGTAGAGATTATTCCCGAATCTAATTAATGTTCATTGATTCGGTAAGAGTCTATTTGAAAGCAGGCAAAGGCGGAAATGGGTGTATTGCATTCAGGCGGGAAAAATTTGTGCCGAGAGGAGGCCCTTCAGGCGGAAACGGAGGAGAAGGCGGTTCAATTTATTTTGTTAGCGACCTTAATGTTGATCATCTCATTCATCTGAGATACAAACCTATCATAAAAGCAAAAAACGGAGCACACGGAGAAGGTTCAAACAGGAATGGAAGAAAAGGAGAAGATACAATAATAAAGGTACCCGTAGGAACTATTGTAAAAGATCCGGAAACAGGAGAAATTCTTTTTGATTTCTCGAAACCAGGATTAAAATATTTAGCGGCAAAGGGAGGAAAGGGAGGAAGAGGTAATGCAGCCTTCAAAACTCCAAGAAGAAGAGCTCCCCGAATAAAAGAAGACGGAAGACCGGGAGAGGAAAAGGAACTTTTACTTGAACTAAAGACAATAGCTGATGTGGGGCTTGTAGGATTTCCAAATGCCGGCAAATCAACCTTTATAACAAAGGTTTCAAAGGCAAGACCTGAAATAGCAGAATATCCTTTTACAACACTCACACCACATCCGGGTGTTGTGGAACTTGAAAATTTCAGAACATTCATAATAGCCGACATACCGGGAATAATCGAGGGAGCATCCCGCGGAGCAGGATTGGGGCTAAAATTCCTGAAACATATAGAAAGAACTAAGATTCTTCTTTTTATGATAGACGGAGCTCCCTATAATGAGAAAAAACCTGTTGAACAACTAAAAGTATTATTAAAAGAGCTGAAAAACTATTCGGAAGTTCTGTATAACAAACGAAAAATCGTGGCTCTCAACAAAATCGATTTGATAAAAGAAGAAAATGATGATATCAGGGAATTAGAAAAATTCTGCGAAGAAAATAATCTCCCTTTATTTAAAATATC
>JALVQI010000087.1 GCA_027031485.1 Candidatus Aminicenantota bacterium
ATGGAGGGAGATTTCTTGTAAATTAAAAAATTTACAGGTATTATAAAAGTGGGAAAGGTTGTGCGTTATAAAAAGCTTTTTTTTGTTGTTTTAATTGTACTCTTTACAGAGCCAGGAGGTAAGGAAAGAGGAGGGCGGGAGAATAAAGCTATGATTGAATTCTTTTAATATGGTTTTAAAAAATTTTAATAAATGGTGTGCTTTTTCAGGCATCATAAAATTGAAAAAAATTATTGTGAGGAGGCAAAAATGAAAAGAGGGAGAAAGACTTTTTGGGAGAAAAATAAAATTGTATTTTTCTTTGTTTTGTTATTTTCTTTTGTGATATTTAATGTTTTTGCCTATGAACAGGATGCTGATAAAATAGCCCGTGCTCTGGCAGAAAGAGTAAGTGTAAAGTATTATGAAATAATGATTTCAAACCATGCTGAGCTTTCCATGCAAATAGATATGAGAAAAGGAGAGGCATATCTCTATTCAATGGGACATGAGCTTTTTCGCATGAAAGCAAAATATGTTGATTTTTCAAGCTCAAGAATTTCCATTGCCAACAATTGGATTGAACTCAAAGGAAATGGGTGGGTTAGAATGTATCTTGATAAAGCAAAGAAAATTCTGTTTTTCAGGCATCTTGATAGAAAGGGAAAATGGATTTCCAGAATTTTTGCTGATGTTTCTATAAGTTCTTCTGATAATTCTAACATTATAAACTTGAAAATAATTAAGCATAAACCAATAAGAATGGATCTTTTTACGAAATATAAGCAGGCATGGGTATATTTTGATAATAGTGAGATGTTTATTATGCATGCAAAAAAGATTAAAATTCGGGGTTCTTCTTCAATAGTAAGGCTTAAATATATGAATAAATACAGAGACGGAGTTTATATTAATTTTAGTAGAAAAATTTTGTATTTCCGTAGTGGAATAAAGGGAGTTTTTGCAAAAATAAATTATAAGCGGTCAAGTGCCTTTGTGGGAGATAGAAAACATGTGATACTATACCGTATTTTTCTAAAAAAGAATTCTGAGCTTTCCATGCAAATAGATATGAGAAAAGGGGCAGCATATATATATTCAATGGGACATGAGCTTTTTCGCATGAAAGCAAAATATGTTGATTTTTCAAGCTCAAGAATTTCCATTGCCAACAATTGGATTGAACTTAATGGTAATGGGGGTATTGAACTTTATTTTGATATTATGAAAAGAATACTTTTTTTTGGAGATAGGTTCAAACAGGAAAAGGGGAAAACAGAGGTCTTTGCCCAAGTAAAAATGAAAAAAGATTCAGAAAATTCTCAAATATTAAATCTTAGAATTATGGATCATGGACTTATCGGGATGGAACTAATTCCGGCATATAAAAAAGCAATAGTTTCTTTCAATAATAAGGAAGTCTTTGTAATGCATGCAAAAAAGATTAGAATAAAGGGTTCTTTTTTTCCAATTTTTCAGTTAAAATACATGAACAGGTATAAAGATGGGGTTTTTTTAAATTTAGAAAGAAAGATTTTATATTTCAGAAGCGGACGAAAAGGAATTTTTGCTTCTGTTTATTATGATATATTGGCATGGTAAGGGAAAAAATATGCTTTAAAAAGCCTTTGGAGGAAATATCTTTAGTATAACCTTCCCTATGACAAGTTTTCTGTTAACAAGCCATCCCTCTCTGCTATCTTCAGAGCATTTATAATTGTCTCCGACAACAAAGAGAAAATTCCGGGGGATTTTATAAAAATTCTTTTTATTATTATTTTTTTTGATTATCCTTATAAATCTTTTATCTTCGGAATAACCTACATACATTCCTTCTCTTCCCAGTACCCTTTTTACCAATTTTTTCTTGCTTTCCTGTTTAACACTGAAAAAAACGATTATATCCCCGATTTTCACATTTTTTGTTTTTCTTACAATAATATAATCTCCGTCTTTTAGAGTGGGATACATGGAAAACCCCGAAACTTTGAAGATTAAAAAATTATCCAGAAAAATCAGAGTGAGAACAATGCCGGATATGATAAAGATAATACCTCTATTTATCCTCAATTTTTTCTATGATTATCTCTCTATTATCTTCTTCCGATACTTTGATTTCAATGAAAAAGGCGGGAAGATCAAAAATATCCTCTTTTAGACGATCTCCCCATTCAAGTATAATAAGCCCTTTCCCCACAAAATCTGAAATCATCTCCTCTGCTTCTCCGGGGGAGAGTCTGTAAAGGTCAAGGTGGAATATGGTAATTTTCCCCTCATATATATTCATTAAAGTAAAGGTAGGGGAGTTTACCTCATTTTTATCTATACCGAAATAAGATGCTATTCCTTTTATGAAAACAGTTTTACCTGCTCCAAGCTCTCCTTTTAAATATACAATCTCATTTCCATTCAATTCTTGAGCAAATTCTTTTGCGATTTTTAAAGTATCTTCCGGAGAAAGACTTTCAAATTTCTTCTTCATTTTCTTTTAAATATTTAAAGGCTTTTGGCATGTACTCTATTATATCCGTGGCTATTAGGGATTCTTCACCCTTCTCGATTGCCGCAAGGTCTGCAGCAAGGGAATGAATAAACACTGAAAATAGAACAGCTTCCTTAAAGTTTGATTGAGCTAACTTTTGAGCTAAAACTCCACCCAATATACCGGATAATACATCTCCGCTTCCACCTGTTGCCATACCGGGATTGCCGGCGGGATTTATGTAAGAATTTTTACCTCCGAATGAAATTAATGTTTTATAACCTTTTAAAACAAGGTTTAAACCTGTTTCCTTTGCAAATTTAATTCCCTCTATCCACCTGTTTCTTATCAAAATTTCTTTTTCTATTCCTGAGATTCTCTCAAATTCTCCCGGATGAGGGGTAAAAACGATATTCTCTTTGCTAAATTTTTTAACATCTTTTTTCAGGTTATTTAATCCGTCAGCATCAATTATAATCGGGATTTGAACCTTTTTTAAAATTTTTATGATAAAAGATTTTAGCTCTTTGCTTACGCCCATACCGGGACCGATTATAAGAGAGCTCTTATCATCTAAAAATTCGATGAATTTATCCGCATCCTTTCCTGATATAAGACCGTTATTTTCTTCAACTTTAAAGAACATAGCCTCGGGAATACTGTTTGCCACTCTCTCTATGACAGAGGGAATTGATGCTACTGTAACAAGGCCTGCTCCGGCTCTTAAAGCTGCCTTTGCAGCCATTACCACAGCCCCGCTCTTATCTCTGCTTCCTCCTAAAATAACCGTATGTCCATAAGTTCCCTTATGCGAGTTAATGTCTCTTTCATACGGAAAAGATGGGAAATCATTCGGTGAAAGTATTTTGAAAATCGCTTTACTTTCAATAATTTCAGGAGGGATTCCTATATCTCCTATGACTGTGTGTCCGCAATACTCTTCCGATGGCGGAAGAATATGAGCGGGTTTAAAACTTGCCATACTCACAGTTAAATCTGCCAGAATATGTTCCCCTTCGGGAAAGGGTTCATCTCCATTTATACCTGATGGTATATCTATTGAAACAATAGTTTTTGCCCTTTTGTTTATATCTTCTATGATCTTTCTGTAAAAGCCTTTAACCTTTCCTTTAAACCCTGTGCCAAAGATAGAATCAACCACAATGTCTGAAATATCAAGAAGCTCAGAAAGTTTTTCCCATTTTTTCTCTGTTGTTGCCGAGTAAATTTCAATATCATAGTTTTTTAAAATTTTGAAATTTATCTTGGGATCTCCTTTGAGTTTTGAGGGTGATGTAAGCAAAATAAGAAAAACAATGGAGCCTCTGTTGTGAAGATGTCTTGCTACGACAATACCATCTCCCCCATTGTTACCCTTTCCCGAAACAACTGTTATTACTTTTCCTTCAACACTGCCAAAACTGTTTTCCATGGCATCAACAACGGATCTGCCGGCATTTTCCATTAAAAGTTCACCTGGAAATTTATAATCGTTCATGGCAATGCTATCAACAGCTCTTGAATATTTTACCGACAAAACATACATTTGACACCTCCTTTTTATCTTAGAAGATTATAAATTATTGCGGAGAGCTTTTCAACTTAGCTACTCTTTCTCTTAACTGTTATTTGATAAAAAATTAACCGTGTGGGCAATTCACTATGATAGCCCTGAGCCCTTTATAAGCTTTGAGCTCTGAGCATTGAGCCTTGAGCTGAATTTTGAATGTCGGAACGTAGTGACGATCCCGCACTTTCTTTCCAATGGTAAATGTGAAAACGCTTCGACTAAATGATGAATGTAAAAAGAAAACTTCACCAAATGAACGTTTAATCAAAAAAGATAGTGCGGGGTGAATAGTTAATTGTTAATAGTGAATTGATGTAATATATATTGTAGGGGCAATTCATGAATTGCCCCTACAGACTACTATCCGATTCACGATTTCCGATTCACAATTCACAATCTCTCTCTTAAAATATTCCCCCAGATCTTAAGCTCTTCTTTTCTCTCCTTCCAATCCTTAATGTATTCTGATAAAAAGTTTTTGAATTCCTTTCCATGATTATGATATTTAAGGTGTGCAAGTTCGTGGAATACCACATACTCTATAAGTTTGTATGGGAAAAATTTTAAATATCTGTTTATTGTGATTTTACCCTTTAATGAGCAGCTTCCCCACCTTGAGCGCATGTATTTGAATTTAATATCAGAATATTTTACTCCCATCCTTTTGCTACCTTCTGATAGCAAATAAAGGACGATAGCTTCAAATTCCGAATCATCTCTTTCATAAAGCTTCAGTTTATCCTTTTGCAACTGAAAGTTTTTGTATTCTCTCTCTCTATTTTTTATCCATCTTTTATGCTTTTGAATTATTTCCCTTATTTTTTCTTTATTGTATTTTATAGGTACGCTTAAAAAGAATTTTCCATTTTTAAAGGATAGTTTATAATATCTGGATTTTTTATATATTATCGTAAATTCTCTGTTTTTAAATTGAAATTGATCTTCCATCTAGAAGCTCTTTTATATTTTGTAAATATTCTTTGAATATTTTTATAACCTCATCCTTTGTCAGAACAGTTCCATCGCTCGGGCTTGCAATAATTCTATAATTAAAAAAGGGTGAATTTCCTTTATACCACTCGGAAACATTCATATTCATCTTTTCTCTCTTCTCCTTTTCATATCTATTAAGCATATCCCCAAGACCTTTAAGGTAGGTTCCAGAAGACGGAGAAGTCGCAATTATAAAATTTCCGGGATAAAGAGAGCTTATTAATAGAGAAAAGCCCTTTTTGGAAGGTGAATTTGTAAAATCCCTTTTAATCCAATCCTTTAATAGATAGGAAGAGGGATTTATTATAAAAAAATAGTCAACCTCTTTTAATTCTTTGCCATTGTTTGATAAAAGTTTTATTTTCCCTTTAGCGGCTCTATTGACATCACTTAAATAGTTTTTATAATCCTCATAAATATCCTTTCTTGCCATTTCATACTCACGGTAACCTGAAAGGGATTTCATTGCTGTAAAAATATCTTCACCTTTATTGACTATTTCCTCTAATTTTTCAAGAAGTTCAAATCCAATTTTAATTCTTTTTTGTCCGATATAATCCACTTTTGTTTGGGAGTGATTATTTTCCCTACTATAATTTATTTTATGAAATAGAGAGTATAAGACTGCAAATGGCGTATCTTCAAGAGGGATAGAAATAGGAAGATTAGAGGAGTCAACAACTTTTGCATATTCAGCTATTTTTTTCATTGAATTTGTTATTTTCTCTCTATCAACAACCTTTTCAACAAGATATGCTGAAGAGACAGCATCAAAATCCGGGTATCTATGTGTTATAACCTTTATTTCCTTTTCTCCTTTTAAATGGTTTAAAATTAACTCAGGATGTTTTACCACTAAGGATGCAGCACATTCATTCTCAGCATCAGCCTGATGGTGATCTAAAATTCCCTCCTCAAGTTTTTTGCCTACATCCACAATAATAGTGTTCTCCTCAGGGAAGAGCTCTTTTCCATAATCCACAAATTCAATTTTTTCAATAGGCATTAATTATTTTATAGTAAAAACAGAAGTTATGCAACTCTTCTCTCTGCGTCAAAAATAATCTTACCGAAGGAATAAGTTTAATCAGAAGTAGTGTTTAAGGGAGAAGACCGAAACTTTATATGCTATATGTAAATGTTTCTCATTTAAGAAGTTTTTGTTGATTGATTTTGGGATAGTTATGGTATATATATTATTGATGAGAAAAGTGAATTTCATATTAAAAGCATTGAATTTTTCAGCTTATAAGCATAGATATCAGAGAAGAAAAGGAGATGAGCATCTCCCTTATATTAATCATCCGATAAGAGTGGCTTATCTTGTTTCAGAGATCGGGAAAGTGGAGGATCCTGTTATTATTGCTTCTGCGATTTTACATGATGTTGTGGAGGATACGGAAACAAGTTTTGATGAATTAAAAGAGGAATTCGGAGAGAAGGTGGCATCAATTGTGATGGAAGATACGGATGATAAAAGACTTGAGAAAAAGGAGAGAAAAAGGCTGCAGATAGAGAATGCGAAAGATTTATCCTATGGGGCAACAATAGTAAGAATAGCGGATAAGATTGCCAATATTATGGATATAGTAAATTCACCCCCCGACGATTGGTCCTATGAGAGGAAGAAGGATTATCTTCAATGGGCAAAGAGTGTTGTAAGTAAATGTAAGGACTATGATGGCTCAGTGAAGGATTTGAAGGATTATTTTTTTGAGACATTGAAAAAAGTGGAAAAATCTTTAAAAGAGCATAACTAATAATTTTCTATTTCGTAAATATATACGGAGGTTAGTATGAATAATCAGTTAAAAAAAATGTTAATTGTGTTGATTGTCTTTATCTCTGCATACCTTGTTTATCCATGCACTTCAATTTTGGTAACAAAAGGTGCGACAAAAGATGGCTCTTCCGTTATTTCTTATTCATGTGATGGAGAGATGCTTCCTCATTTAAGTATAACTCCGGCAGCAGACTATAAAAAAGGTAGCACTGTTCTAATAAGAAACTGGTATGGGAAATCCGCGAAGATACCACAGGTATCTCATACTTATAAGGTAATAGGCCTTATGAATGAATACCAAGTTGCTATTGGGGAGACAACATTCGGAGGGAGAAGAGAGCTTTTAAATAAAGACGGATTATTTAATTATTTCACTTTAATGAAGATAGCTTTACAAAGGGCTAAAACAGCAAGAGAGGCGATTAAAGTTATGACCTCTCTTGTGGATAAGTATGGTTACGGAAGCACCGGAGAATCCTTTTCCATTGCTGATAAAAAAGAGGTATGGCTTCTTGAAATGATAGGAACAGGGAAAGGAGGAAAAGGAGCCATTTGGGTGGCTGTGAAGATACCGGATGGCTATATTTCAGCCCATGCTAATCTGTCAAGAGTTGGTATTTTTAATAAATATAAAACAGAGGTAATCCATTCAAAAAATATAATCTCTTTTGCAATTAAAAAGGGATATTATAATCCTAAAACAGACGGACCTTTTAATTTTTCAAATGTTTATGATCCTCCCACCGAAGAGGATGTAAAATATTCGTTGAGAAGAGTCTGGAGCATATTCAGACGCTCCGCTCCATCTTTAAAGCTATCTCCTGACTATAGCTCGTCCGTAAAGGGAGCGAAACCTTATCCTCTTTACATAAAGCCCGATAAAAAGTTAGATGTCAGAGCTGTTATAGCTCTTCACAGAGATCATTATGAAGGCACCCCGTTTGATATGACCAGGGATTTAACGGCTGGACCTTTTGGAGCACCCGATAGATGGAGACCTATAAGCTGGAGAGTTAATGGTAAACTGTATTCATGGGAAAGACCAATTGCAACCCAGCAGGCTTGTTTTGTCTTTGTTTCGCAATCAAGAGAATATATGCCGGATGAAATAGGTGGTGTATACTGGTTTGGCCTTGATAACCCTTATACTAACTTTTTCGCTCCATTCTATATCTCAATAACAAAACTTCCCAAAAGCTATACGGTAGGAAGACTGCGACAATTTTCAAGGGATTCTGCATGGTGGGCATTTAATTTTGTGGCAAATTATGCAAATTTGAGATGGTCATATATGATTAAAGATATACAAAAGGTACAAAGAGAAATAGAGAATACTGAATTTTCCCTTCAACCATATATAGAAAAAACCGCTCTTGAACTTTACAAAGTCGGAAAGAAGGCTTTGATGAAAAAGTATTTAACTAATTACTGTGTTCAGAATGCAGAGGCGGGTATAAAAAAATGGTGGAATTTAGCTGATAAATTAATCACAAAATACAATGACGGATATATTCAGGATGAAAAGGGAAGACCTCACGCTGTGGGTTATCCTGAAAGCTGGTTGAAGGAAGAAGTAAAAAAACATCCTGAAAAATTTAGGTTAAAAGAGGATAAAAGGGGTAAGGGAGAACTGTAAAAAGAATAGTACTGTTCGGGAAATTTCAGGTAGCGAAGAGTTAGTGAGAGCCTTGAGCTTTGAGCTTTGAGCATTGAGCAGACTACGAAGGAAAGTTGTTAGTTTCTTGTAATTAACAATTTTCTTTAATTAATTTTTTTTAATAAAAGAAATTTACTGATGGCTTAATACAATAAACATTCAAAATTGGCTCAACGCTTGATGCTCAATGCTCAATGCTTGATGCTCATGGCTATCTTGATATCCCATGGGACACCTTCTGTGTTGATTTCTTTGAAAATACTTATATATCATACTTCTTCACTCGGAAGTGTCCCAATCCTCTGTTTTTTTCAGGACACTACTGTAAAAAGAATAAATATTTTTACTTTTTTGATAATTTGTGATATATAGATATTTATTAATAGAAGGAAGGTTTAGTAATGAAGTCGATTTTACCGCAATTGGAAATAAGCGGGAAAATAGCAAAACTTCCCATTATTCAGGGAGGGATGAGTGTGGGGATATCCCTTTCAGGTTTGTCCTCTGCTGTTGCGAACGAAGGTGGTATAGGAGTTATAGGTGCTGCCGGAATCGGTATGATGGAGCCTGATTTCGGAAAAAATTACAGTGAAGCCAATGACAGGGCTTTAAGAAAAGAGATAAGGAAAGCAAAAGAAAAAACAAATGGTTTAATAGGAGTTAATATTCTTATGGCCTTGACGGATTACAGCAGGCTTATAAAAGTAAGTGTGGAAGAGAAAGCGGATTTTGTTTTTCTTGGTGCGGGTCTTCCGTTAAAAATCCCAAAAGAGTTAATTGAAAGTGAATTTACAAAGACAATACCAATAGTATCTTCCGGAAGGGCTGTAAAGGTTATATTCAGACATTGGGAGAGACATTACGGGCGTATTCCCGGTGCTGTTGTTTTAGAAGGTCCCCTTGCGGGAGGACATCTGGGTTTTAAAATTGAACAGATAAATGATCCGGCTTATTCTCTGGAGAATCTTTTACCTGAGGTAATTGAGAATGTGAAAGTTTTTGAGGATAAATACGGAATTAAAATCCCTGTAGTTGTTGCAGGCGGGATTTACACTGGAGAGGATATTTACAGATTTTTAAAGATGGGAGCTGATGGGGTACAAATGGCGACAAGATTTGTAGCAACCTTTGAATGTGATGCTTCCGAAGCTTTTAAGTTAGCTTATGTGAAGGCAAAAAAAGAGGATATCATAATTATAAAGAGTCCGGTAGGTTTACCGGGAAGAGCTATAAGAAATGAGTTTTTAGAAGCAGTTGAAAGAGGAATGAAAACTCCCTTCTCCTGCCCCTGGCAATGCTTACAGCACTGTGATTATAAGACCTCTCCGTACTGTATTTCCCTTGCTCTTACAAATGCAAAAAAAGGTAAATTCAGGTATGGATTTGCCTTTTCGGGAGCGAATGCTTACAGAGTAGATAAGATTATAAGCGTAAAAGAGCTAATTAATGAATTGATAACGGAATATAAAATCGCACTTGAAAGAGATAGGGAAGCTCTCTGAAATTTTTATCATTGAATTATAATTTATTCAGGAGGAGAAATGGAAAGAAAGTTAACTCAGGAACAATCAAAGGTGGAGGTAAAAGGATTTGAGGCTAAGTACTATGATCTTTTAATGAATGTTATTTCTTTCGGGACATATCCTTTTTTTATCAGGAAAGCTATAAAAAGTATTGGTTTAAAAGAAGGGGAATCTGTTCTTGATTTTGGAGCCGGAACCGGGAGAAATGATTGTTTGATGTTAAAATATATAGGGGAAAGAGGGAAAATCACAGGTCTGGAGATCGGGGAAGAGATGTCTGAAAAATTCAAAAAGAATTGTGATTATCCCAATGTTGAGCTCTTAAATAAGAGGATAGATGAACCGATAGGTATTGAAAATGAATATGATACTGTATTTATTTCTTTTGTTTTACACGGATTTATTCAGGAAAGGAGAGAAAAAATCATTGATAATGCATACAAAGCACTTAAAGAGAACGGGAAATTTGCCATTTTAGATTATAATGAGTTTGATCCTGAGAAATCTTTCTTTATTGCAAAGTATGCTATAAAAAAGATTGAATGTCCTCTTGCCGAGGATTTTGTAAAAAGGGATTGGAAAGCAATTTTAAAAGAAAAGGGATTCAGGAGTTTCAAAGAATTTTATTTTTATAAGAAATATGTGAGGCTTTTAATTGCATATAAATGAAATTTTATCAATCTTCAAGAACAATTCTCCGCTTTTGAATACTTTATATGCCACACTATTTACATGGTTTATGACTGCAGCCGGAGCTTCTCTTGTTTTTTTCGTAAAAAAAGCAAATAAAAAACTTCTTGAAACAATGTTGGGTTTTGCGGCAGGAGTTATGATTGCGGCGAGTTTCTGGTCATTGCTTTCACCTTCAATTGAAATGTCAAAAAACTTATCTCTCCCTATGTGGTTTCCTCCTGCCCTGGGTTTTTTATCGGGAGGATTATTTTTAAGATTTATGGATGCGGTAATCCCTCACCAGCACTACGGAGCAACGGCTGATGAGATTGAAGGAATTCCGGCAAATTTTAAAACCAACACTTTACTTCTTTTAGCTGTTACACTCCATAATATTCCTGAAGGACTTGCCGTGGGAGTTGCTTTCGGAGCATTAATCAAAAATAATTCAATCGCAGCACTGAGTGCAGCAATCTCCCTTGCAATAGGAATAGGTATTCAAAATTTTCCCGAAGGAACTGTCATCTCTTTACCTTTAAGGACGGGTGGAATGTCAAAATTCAAAAGCTTTTTTTACGGGCAATTATCCGGAGCAGTGGAACCTCTGGCTGCTATCGCAGGTGTGCT
This sequence comes from Candidatus Aminicenantota bacterium, assembly GCA_027031485.1. Taxonomy (GTDB): domain Bacteria; phylum Acidobacteriota; class Aminicenantia; order JAMOAD01; family JAMOAD01; genus JALXDT01. The sequence continues at coordinate 11,287 of JALVQI010000087.1, forward strand.
ATTTGTTACAACCTTTCAAAAGATACTTCCTTTTGCTCTGAGCTTTGCAGCCGGGGCAATGATCTATGTTGTAGTGGAAGAGGTAATTCCCGAATCTCAGCAGGGAGACAATACTGATCTTGCTACAATGAGTTTAATGCTTGGCTTTGTTATTATGATGATTCTTGATGTGGCTTTTAGCTAATTATTATTCTGTCCTTACTTCAACCTTCCTTACATAGGGCTTTGCGATTTCTGCAAACCTGAATAGAACATCTCTGGGATAAGGGGAGATTTCCATAAAAGATGGATCTATTGTTTTAACAGGTCTGAACTCCTGGAGTGCATACATTTCAGCTCCCTCTATCATTTTTACCATGGGAACAATGTCTTTCTCTTCCACAATTTTAGGAGCGACTGTTGTCCTGAACTCATACTCTTTTGATTTTTTCATAATCAGAGAAATAGAATTTTTTATTTTTGACAAATCGATCTCAATTCCTGAAGCATAGCTGTATTTTTCAGGAGATGATTTTATGTCCATGGCCACAAAATCAACCATGCCTGAATCTAGGATTTCTTTTAGCTTTTGGGGAAAATAACCATTTGTATCGAGTTTGACCTGAAAACCCATTTTTTTTATTTTTTTTATGAAATCAAGGGTATCATTGTAAATAAGAGGTTCACCTCCCGTAATTTCCACCCCATCTATGAATCCCTTTCTTTTCTTTATTTTATCAAGTATTTCTTCCTCTGTTAAAGTGGGAAGCTCCTTATAATAAAGAACAAGATCGGCATTGTGGCAGAAGGGACACCTGAAATTGCATCCTCCTGTAAATACAATTGAAGATATTCTTCCCGGAAAATCTATTAAACTCGTACCTAAAAATCCTTTTATTAACATATACAAAAAAGTGGAAAGGAGAGAGCGGGAAAAGGAAAACCTTTTCCCGCGGACTAAAGTTTATAGAATTTAATTAAATTTCTATTCTCTTTTTGGTAGGATGTTCCGGATCTATTATTGCTCTATGTCTAAACTCTTCGGCTTTACCTTTGTTCCAGTTTTGAACTGGTCTGTAATATCCTACCACCCTTGAATAAATTTCAGTAGGAACCACTTTTACTTTAACCTTTTTCTTTGAGGCTGTTGTTTTAACCTCTTTTCTTTCTTCAACTCTTTCCATTTTATTCCTCCTTATTAAATTTTAGTTTAATTTTATATTTAAGGTTATCTTTTTATCGTCTTCGGAATCTTTTTTATTTTCTTCTTCGTCTACAATTATGTAAGAACCTTCGGGAAGATTCTTTAACTCTTCCTCCGTAAGTTCGACTTCAACTCCGAACTGCTCTATATCATCCTTACTCTTTACTTTCGGATCATAATAATGTTTTCCGGGAATATATCCCGATACAGGAGAAATTGAGAATGTGGGAGTAAATGAAAAGTATGGTAATCTGTATCTTGTTGTAATTCTTTTTGTAAGTTCTCTCACCACTCTCCAGTCTTTGATATTTTCTCCGAAAAATAGATGAACAACTGTTCCCCCTGTGAATTTAATCTGAAGATCATCCTGATGTTCGAGAATCTCAAAGGCATCGTTGTAGGCATCAACAGGAGGATGAACTGAATTTGTGTAATAAGGTTCGTTTGTACCCGCTGTGATTATGTCAGGATATTTCTCTTTATCCAATTTTGCAAGCCTGTAAGTCGTACTCTCGGCAGGGGTTGCTTCAAGGTTATACATATTACCTGTCATCTCCTGAATTGTTTGAATCTTTTCTCTCATGTAATCCAGGACCTTAATTGAAAAAGCTTTTGCTTCCGGGTCTGTAATGGGTTTCCCCATAAAGTTAAGCATTGCCTCATTCATTCCAACAAGTCCGATTGTTGAAAAATGGAAGTTCCAGTACTTGCCATGGGTTTTCTTTATCTCTCTCAGGTAAAACTTTGTGTATGGATAAAGACCTGCCTCTGTAAATCTTTCAACATTCTTTCTTTTGATTTCAAGGGATTCAACTGCAAGTTCCATCATTCTTTCAAGCATATTGAAAAATTCTGTTTCATTGTTTGCAAGATAACCTATTCTCGGGAGATTAATGGTAACAACTCCGATTGAACCTGTAAGAGGGTTTGCTCCAAAAAGACCGCCCCCTCTCTTCCAGAGCTCTCTATTATCAAGCCTTAATCTGCAGCACATTGATCTTGCATCTTCAGGATTCATATCAGAGTTTACGAAGTTTGCAAAGTAGGGAATCCCGTATTTTGCTGTCATCTCCCACAGAGGTTTTAAATTATCGTTCTCCCAGTCAAAATCACTGGAAATATTATATGTTGGTATGGGAAATGTGAAAATTCTTCCTTTTGCATCTCCCTCCATCATTATCTCTGAAAAAGCTGCATTTATCATATCCATCTCTTTCTGAAATTCACCATAGGTTTCCGGCATCTCTTTTCCACCGATAACAGCAGCCTTATCCTTTAATGTTGAGGGAGGAACAAGATCCATTGTGATATTGGTAAAAGGAGTTTGAAAACCCGCTCTCGTAGGAACATTTACATTAAAAACAAATTCCTGTATTGCCTGTTTTACATCTTTATAGGAAAGCCCGTCGTATCTTACAAAAGGAGCAAGAAGGGTGTCAAAGTTTGAAAAAGCCTGAGCACCCGCAGCTTCTCCCTGTAATGTATAGAAAAAGTTAACTATCTGTCCTAAAGCAGTTCTGAAATGTTTTGCAGGTTTTGACTCGACCTTACCCCTTGCACCTGTAAATCCTACCTTTAACAAATCTTCAAGGTCCCAGCCAACACAATAGGGACCTAAAATACCAAGGTCATGGATGTGAAAATCTCCCTCTTGATGAGCCATTCTAACCTCTAATGGGTAAAGCTTTCTCAGCCAGTATTTTGCTACGAGAGTTGAAGAGATGTGAAGATTTAAACCCTGAAGGGAGTAAGACATATTGGAATTTTCCTTAACTCTCCAATCTTTCATACTTAGATATTCATCAATGACTTTGATTCCGTCCAAGAAGTTTTGTCTGATATCTCTTAGCTCTGATCTTTTTTCCCTGTAAAGGATATAAGCCTTTGCAACTGAAGCCTCATTTTTTTCTATCAATACACTTTCAACAATATCCTGAATTTCTTCAACATTGGGAACTATTCCATAGTTGAAAAATCTCTCTTCAAGTCTTCTTACAACCTCTTTTGAGATATAGAGAACAACATTCTCATCCTTTTTCCCCACCGCCCTGAATGCTTTGTAAAGAGCATTAAAAATCTTTGTTTCGTCAAATGCCGCATAGCGACCATCTCTCTTTTGAATCATTCTTTCATTAAAATCCATTTTCATCCTCCTTGAAGATAATAATATAAAAAAAAAATAAACAAATGTCAAGGGGAAAATACAATATTTTGTATTTTTTTTTAAAAAGAACACTATATATAGTATGAAACAAAAAAGAGCGGTAGAATTCATTTTATCCTTTCGAAGGGAAATCTCTTTTTTTTCTATAAAAAGGCGGGAGCCCCCTGTTTCCAGGGGGCCGTTTGAAGTGGGCTATTTATTTGATCAAGGGGGGTAAGGGGTCAACTTTCTGTTGAAGAAACCGCTCTGGTTTCCTCAACTGTAGTTTTTGTAGTTTTTTTATTTTTCTTACTAACTTCTTTCTTATCCTCTTTCTTCTTCTCAGATGCCTCTTTGTAATTCTTTTTAGAGTAATCTGTAACATACCATCCGGAGCCTTTGAATTTGAATGCGGGTGCATTAATCTTTTTTTCAACTTTACCTCCGCATTTCGGACAGACCGAAATCGGGGGGTCACTAAATTTCTGAATCTCTTCAAATTCATACCCACACTCAGTACATTTATACTCATATATCGGCATCTTCAACCTCGTAATTTAATATAACAAAAAAAAGATCCAATGTCAAGCCCATTTTTAACAATCTGAAAACATGATAAAAGCTAAAAATAAAGCGGGGAAACGGAGTTCTTGTAATTATCTCTAAAAAATTTTTTAATTTTAGTTCAGAGTTAATGAAAAAAGAGTGTCTTATTTAAAAATTTTAAACTTTGATGTTTTTGCCTCTTTTGACCTTCTTTTATTTTGAAATTTTGTTAGTTAATAACAGTACTGTCCGGGAAAATTTGGGGAACGAATAGCTAACAATATCAATGGTATTTGGGGAACAAATTAGGAGGGGCATTAATTTTCTTTTTTATGTTTTTTATTCCCTCATTATCATTAATTCT
>JALVQI010000088.1 GCA_027031485.1 Candidatus Aminicenantota bacterium
TTGTGATAACATTGTATCTTGATATCCCATGGGACACCTCCTGTGTGGATTTTTTTGTAAATACTTGTATATTATACATCTTCACGCGGAGGTGTCCCAATCCTCTGTTTTTTTCCGGACACTACTGAGTTAATAAAGTCTAAAATCGCCACGAAAAAAAATTAACCATTCAAAATTATCTCATACGATATATCAATTATAGATCGGAAGATTTTAAATGATTTCACCACTCTATGTCAGATTTTTAGGGAAAGATGTGCTGTTTGACTTAATATCTATTTTTTTTTATCATTTATAATAAAAATAACCAAAGGAGGAAATATGAGAAAAAGGATCTTTATTTTATTTGTTCTCATTTCAGTCATTTCTCTATCTTTTACATGGGCGGCAACTTTAAAAAAAGTTAATTTTAATGAAGCGAAAAAAGTGGCAAACAATTGGCTTAACAAGGAAATGTCATTACTGAAAAAGATAGGGATTGAGGGGATAAGATGGCAAGTAATTTCTTCTGAAGAGATAAAAGAAAAAGGAGTTACAGTTGGTTATAATTTCAATCTTTATCCCCACGGACATGTTTTTATTTCAGCTTATCATTTTTTACCTCCCGTTAAGATCTATTCCTTTTCAAGCTCCCTTGAAAAAAGTGATTTGCTTCCGCTTATAAAAACCATTTATTATCAAATGATCAAAAAATCCGAAGAAATGAATGAAGATAGGTTTCAAAAAATAACCTCAAGAAACAGAGTCGCCTGGAAAGAATTATTAAGAAAAAATAATGAATCAGGCATAATGGAATCAAAAATAGGGGCAATAATAAAAGGACCTATTGTAAAAACACATTGGAACCAGAATTATCCGTACAATAAATATTCTCCTGTGATTCAGGGACAGAGAAGTTATGCAGGTTGCGTGGCAACATCGGTTTCTCAGATTATGAAATACTGGAACTATCCTCCTAAAGGACAGGGTTCCCATTCATATGTAACCGATACACATAGAGTGAGAGTTTCAGCTGACTTTAACCATACATATGATTGGAATAATATGCCTAACTCAATTTCGGCTGGGAGCCCTTCAGTTCAAATAAATGCAATCTCAAAATTAATTTATGATGTGGGTGTTTCGGTTGATATGGACTTTACGCCGTCAGGTTCCGGTGCTTATCCGGATGACATTCCAAAAAGTTTAACAACTTATTTCAAATACTCTACAAACGTAAAATATACCGAATACGATGATTATCGTGATGTCCACGCCTGGTTTAATGTTATCAGAAATGAAATTGATGCAATAATCCCGAGGCCCGTAAATCTTGCAATTTATTCGGACAATGGAGGACACTCCGTGGTGGTGGATGGTTATAAAATAAATGGTTCAAATGAATACTTTCATATCAATATGGGGTGGAGCGGAACTTATGATGGTTATTATAAGCCAAACGGTATTAGAGAATATAATAAAATTGAATGGGAGAGTGCTATTATAAATATTTATCCATCTGAACTTCCCAATGCACCAAAGCCCCCAATAGGAATCAAGGCTGTAAGAACCACAAAAACCTTTCTTCTTTACAATCTTTATTATGATACTATCACATGGAAAGCAAGCCCGACAGGAGATAAAAATCTTACTGAATACAGGGTTTATGAAAGAGTCTACGATGGGAACAGGGTAACCGATGAAAAAATGGTAGCAGTTGTAAAGGTTAACCAACCAAAATACATAATTATTCCTAAAGGCGTTGAAAGGACAAAAGCTGCTTATTCTGTTACAGCGGTTGGAAAAAATGGTATTGAAAGCATAAAACCAACATTTGTTATTGTTAAATAGGAGGAAAAATGAAAGAAAAAATAAGAATTTTATTTGTGGTTTTAAGTTTGTTTTTGCTCTTTACCTATTTAAGAGCAGAGGTGGAATTCAATATAAGTTATGGAATCTCCAGACCGAATCTTGGAGATTTGGATTATCTTTATTCAGCTCAAAATGATGAACTACTAAATTTAAAAAATCAGGGATTTTCCCCTGTTTCAGATTTTTCTTTTTCTCCTCCGGATTTCTTTAAGGATTTTGGAGGAGAATTAAAATTTTCAATATCATCCTCCTTGTGGCTCGGGATAGAATATATTAAAACCAAGTTAAATCATTCTCAAAGTGGTAACTGGGAATATGAAAAAACTGATGTGGATGTTAATGAATCAATATCGGGCTCTATTGATTCATTTTCCAATGTATATGATTTAAATAATTTTGGGCTTAATCTATACTGGAAATTTCCGATTTCATCTTTTCTGGAAATAGAGGCGGGGATCGGAGCTTCTTATTTAAGATTAAAGAATTCCAATGAATATAAAGCTAAGATCACAGATACCTTAGCATTCGGATCGGAAAATGCAAAAAGCGAAACGAAAATAACCCAAACCTGGGATTTACAAACAGATACATTCGGAGGGAAAGGTGGAATAAAATTGAAACTTAAGGTAACAAAAAGAGCCGGAATCTTTGTTGGTGCTTATTATTCCTATTTTTCTCCAAAGAATCTAAAAGGTAATTTTAGATTTACTGCGACAACAAATTTTACTTCCTCTTTTGATAATAGTGAATATAAAAACAGTTCTACTTATACAGGGGAGGGAGAATATCACATTATAATAAAAAAAGGAGAAGGAGCGGATATAAAATATTTAAGACCAGAGGTTTCACCTGCACCACCGGGAGAAGAAAGTGATCAAGGTGTTGCCAAATCAAGTTTTTCAGGAGCAAAGGCAGTCATAGGAATTTTTATAAGATTATAAGAGAGGAGAGATTAGCTAAGGGAAAAACCTTAAAAATTCAGATTGTAGGATTGAATATTTTCAAAAGAAATGGTAAAATACAATCCTGTTGGAGGTTAATATGAAAAAAGATATACATCCTTGGTATGGAGAATGTACTGTAATATGTGCTTGTGGTAATACATTTAAAACGAGAGCGACAAAAAAAGAGATAAGAGTTGAAATATGCTCAGAGTGTCATCCCTTTTATACAGGAAAACAAAAATTTGTAGATACTGCAGGTAAGATTGAAAAATTTAAGAAAAAGTACGGGGATAGTTATTTAAAACAATAATATTTTATGTTAAAAAAGTTAGATTCACTTGAGGAAAGATACAGCGAAATAGTTCATTTATTAACACAGGGAGACATACTAAAAGATTATTCAAAGTATAGGGATCTTTCAAAAGAATTATCTCAAATAGAACCAATAGTAAAAAAATATAAGGAATATAAGAAGATAGAAAAGCAGATAAAGGAAGATAAAGCTATCCTGAAAGCCGGTGATAAAGAACTAAGAGAGCTTGCCGAGGAAGAGATAAAAACACTGGAAAAGAAAAAAGCAGAACTTGAACAGGAAATAAAAAAGCTATTGGTAAAGAGCAAGGAGGAGGATAGCAAAAATATTATTCTTGAGATAAGAGCTGGTACGGGAGGTGAGGAAGCGGCTCTTTTTGCCGGAGAGCTTTTTAGAATGTATACAAGATATGCTGAAAAAAATAACTGGAAACTGGAAGTACTGAATTCAAATTTTTCGGATCTTAAAGGGATTAAGGAGATATCCGCTTCAATAAAAGGAGAGAAGGTTTTCACTAAACTTCAGTATGAAAGTGGCGTGCATAGAGTACAAAGAGTTCCGCAAACAGAAACTTCGGGAAGAATTCATACATCTACAGCTACCGTAGCTGTTCTTCCTGAACCAGAAGCTGTTGATATAAAAATAGATCCCAAAGATCTAAGAATAGATGCTTTTTCTGCCTCCGGGCCGGGCGGCCAGAATGTTAATAGAAATTATACAGCCATAAGAATAACTCATATTCCGACAGGTATAGTTGTAAGTATTCAGGATGAAAAATCCCAGCATAAAAACAAAGAGAAGGCATTGAGGATTTTAAGGACAAAACTTTATGAAATAGAGAGGAGAAAAAAGGAGGAGGAGATTGCAAAAAAAAGGAGATCTCAGGTTGGCACAGGAGAAAGGAGTGAAAAAATAAGAACATATAATTTTCCTCAGAATAGGGTAACTGATCATAGAATTAATATGAGTATATATAATTTAAACGAATTTTTAAATGGGGAAATGGATGAAATAATTGATGCCTTAATAACTTACTTTGAATCAAAAAAATTAGAAGAAGAACTCTCTTTCTTTAATGACAATAAAGGATCTAATTAGAGAAGCGGCAAGTGAGCTAAAAAAAGTAAGTGGCAAACCTCAATTAGAAGCTTTAATCATTTTTGAAAAAGTTTCAAAATTGAAGAGAGAAAAAATTTTCTCAGAATTTAATGAAAAAGTGGAGCCAGGAATTGTTAATAAATTTAAAAGACTGGTAAATAAAAGAATCTCTAAGAGAGAACCTTTGGCCTATTTGATCGGATATAAAGAATTTTATTCTCTAAAATTTAAAGTCAATAAGCATGTTTTGATTCCAAGAATAGAAACCGAAGAATTAGTGGATCTTTCTCTTAATTTTTTAAAATCTAAAAGTTTTCCGAAAATCTTAGACATTGGAACAGGTTCAGGGAATATAATAATATCAATTGCAAAGTTTTATACTAATGAAGCTTACTATTTTGCATCTGATATTTCAAAAGATGCCCTAAACATTGCTAAATTTAATGCAAAAAAGCATAGAGTAAGAATAAATTTCTTTATTTCTAACCTTTTTAATGCAATAAAAAGAGAACCAATTTTTGATTTAATTGTTTCTAATCCTCCCTATGTTTCAAAGGAGGAGTATTTAAATCTTACTCCCGAAGTAAAAAAAGAGCCTCTGAAAGCACTAGTTTCTGAAGAAAATGGAACTTTCTTATTAAATGCAATAGTTAAAGAGGCTCCTTTTTATTTAAAAAAAGGGGGACTTTTATTAATGGAAATAGGAGAAAATCAAAAAGGAATTATAGATAGACCTTATTTAGACTTCCATAAGGATATTTTTAAAAAATGGAGATTTGTTTCTTATGTCAGAGATTAGAGTTTTTCTAAAATTTTTTCCTTGTAATCATGTAAATAAAACCGGACTTTTCCAGCCGGTGTATTCTGAGAAAAAACAGCTAAAATGAAATAATCCTGGTTTAATCTTAATACAAATAATTTTCTTCCGTTTTTAAGAGCTAACTCACTTGCCTCGAGACTTGAGTTCATTGTAGTTTCAGCAAAAGAAATCTCATTTATAAGAATTTCGGAAAAAACAGCTATTTTTTCCTCCGAATTTTCCAGATCTCCCTTTACTTCATAAACAGAAAAACCGTCTTTTCCGATAATTGCTATATATTCAAGTCCTAATTTTTTTTTAAGAGAATTTAATAAATCAAACAATTTCTTTTAGCCTCCTTCCCAGCCTCTCAAGGTATTTTCTGTAAATTTTAAGGCCAATTCTCTGATACCCTTTTTTTGCAGTTTCTGAAAAATCATTTTTATAAATTTTCAGAAATATTTTTTGTGACTCCCTGAACTTTTCCTGATCTTCAAGAATTTTTGCCATAGATATTGTACTGTATAAATTTTCATCAAACTTTTCTTCTTTTCTATCTTTTTGATTTTCTTGAAAATCCTTATCCGTTTCCTCAAAATACTCTCTTTTTAATTCTTCCCCTTTTGTTTTATCGTGAAAAGTTTCCGTTGCTAATTTTGCCTGAGATTCTTCTTTTCCCTTTTCTATTTCTTCAGAAAAAATTTCTTCTTTCTCTTCTTCTTGCTTTTTTTCTTCTTTTTTGTACTCTAATGTTTCCTTCCTTTCTACTTCTTTCTCTTTTACCTCTTTGTTTTTATCTCCCTCTTCTAAAAAAATTTCTTCCTCGACTTTAAATTCAATAGACTCTTCTTTTTCTTCATTGTTAATAATCTTTTCTGTTTCTACTTTCTCCTCCGATTCAATTTCAGGTTCTGTTTTATCAAGTTCTGTTTTTTTATCAAAGCTTTCTTCGAGCTTTTCTCCTTTTAAAAGCTTTTTTAATCTTTCTATCTCCTTTTCCGAATTATCATCTCCGGGATTCAAAAAAAGTATCTTATTATATTCATCGATTGCTTTTTTGTAGTCCCCTTTTTTTTCATGAATTTTTGCTAAAAGAGAATGGACAATAAAACTTCCCGGATTTACTCTTATCAACTCTTCGCACAAGAGCTTTGCTTCATTTAATCTTTCTTTTTCTATTAAAGCTTTGATTCTATAAATCTTTAATGTTTGAGAGTAGGGAAAATTTTTTACAGCCTCTTCTGAAACTTTTAAAAGCTCTTCCCACTCTTTTTTATTCTCATGAAGTTCTAATTTTTCTAAATATTCAATTAGTTCCATTTATTCTGTAAAAATGACTACAGCTTGCACGGTTAATATTCTATTATTGAAAAGATACGGATCTCCACTTATATAACCCACCACTTTAATAGCATGTCTTCCACTGATAGATATGGGGGCATACAAGGTTGTTTTGAAGATTCCGTTTTCATCCGTATTTCCCTTGTTTGGAAAAATCTCACCCCATTTTGAATATGATTCACCATCATAACTTGTAAGTATGAAACTAACTTTTGCATTTTTTACCGGTCCGAAGTTACTCACAACCTTTACGGTGACAGTTGTATTTGACCCCACAGTGAGAACAGTTTTTCCAAGATTTATAAGAGCATACAAATCTTTGACCGCCGGTCCTTTTAAATTCGGAGCAGTATACTCATTCCTTTTACAGGAATTTAAAAGAAAGATACTGAGGATAATAATTCCCAGAATTTTTAATATTTTAATCTTCATCAATTTCCTCCTTCTTTTTTCTTTTTTTCATCCGCCCAATCGGCAAAGTAGACATCAATATTTCCTTCTATTTCCATTTGATGTCCGGCCAAATCTTCAGCATAAAAAGTAACATGGGCTGTTGTTTGAATTACTGACTCATTCCCGCCACCTACCAATCTAATTAAAGGAGGTTCCATCTTAGCTCTAATCGGAACTATGACAAAAGAAAAAGTGGTAGTCCCATTGATTTTGACAGAAACATTTAAATCTTCGACAAAAGTATAGGGGACATCAACTCCCTCTCTGTTTTTTCCATCGTGTCTTGTAAAGGAAACTCTGTATTTTTTGATAATAACATCTCCATAATAGGAAGTTTCGGCATCAGGATTCAATGGGACATTTCTTACTGTAGCGGAAGCCAAATCCTCTTTAAGTGTGCAACTATCTGTATTCTCATCATAGATACAAACATCCGAATCTATTACTGTCTTTTCTCCATTATTATCCAAAATACTGTCAAGAATCAATGTGCTTCCGGATCTCGTTTTATTCTCTAACACATTACATGAATTAAAATAAAAGAGAATCATACTTCCTAACACAACAAAAAGAAAAATTATTTTTATTTTCTTCATTTTATCCTCCCTATCGAACAATCCTTGGAGTTATAAAAATCAATAGCTCTCTATTAGTTCCAACTCTTTGAGTTCCTCTAAAAAGAAAACCTATTATCGGAATTTTTCCCAGGCCGGGAACTGTATTATTCGTAACACTGTCTTCAACTTTATAAATACCACCTATAACAGTAGTTCCTCCGTCTTTAACAAGAACTGATGTTTTAGCTGATTGAGTTATAATAGGAGGAATACCATTGACAAGATTTGAGAAGTCCGCATTATCATTCTTTATTTCAATATTCATAATTATGGTCCCCTCTGCTGTTATATGGGGAGTTACATGAAGTTCCAGAGCAGCATTAACATATCTTGTTGAGACAGTGTTGTATGCAACTGTTTGAACGGGAATCATCTTACCCTGTATTACCTCTGCTTTCATATTATCCTGAGTTGTGACTTCAGGCATTGATAAAATTTTAGCCTTACCTTTGTTTTCAAGAGCTGTTAAGGCTGCATCAAGTCTGAAGGTGTCTAAAACATTACCTAAGGTAATTCCTATTCCACTTGAATATGCAGGAGCGGGTAAATTAACGGCATAGCCACCTAAGGGACCGTAAATTCCCTGCTGAGAAGCAACTGAATTACCGGATACAGAGAAATTATTTGGAAATCTCAAAGATGTTTGATTCCCATAATAATAGTTACTAACACCTTTAAATCCCCATTGAATACCTAAATTTCTTGCGTAATTAGAGGTTGTTTCAACAATTCTTGCTTTAATATTAACCTGAAGATTGGGAGTATCAAGAATGTCTATCATTTTATCAATTACCTGAACTTTGGAAACAACATCCGAAATAATAATAGTATTGGTTCTTTCATCTATCAAAAGCTTACCTCTTTTACTTAACTGAGATTTGAGTAATCCGCTTATGCTCTTAACTCTCGCGTATGAAAGAGTCCTCGTTAGAACTTTAACAGGACCCGATAATTTTTTGGCTTCCATTAATTTTCTGTTTTCATCTTCTTCCCTTGCAAGAACATCTGTTTTACCGACTCTCAAAACATTTCCTTCCAATACCTTTCCCAACTTGTTTGATTTTAAAATAAGATCAAGAGCTTGATCCCAGGGGATTTTTATTAATTCGCATGTTACCTTTCCGGTAATTCCCGGATCAATTATCAGATTTAATCCCGCCTTAATGGCGATTTCTCTTAAGACATCTCTGATATCCGCATCTTTTAACCTCAAGGAAATCAGAGCTCCTTTGTATACATTTTCTTCACTATGCAATGTCTTGGCTTCAAACTTTTTTGTGTTGGCTTTTTCAATAGGAACTACCTTGATTTTATTAATCTTATTCTCCATTTTTATCTTTTTCTTTTTGGTAACATGGGGAGAAAGCTCTCTTATTTTTTCTTTTTCAATTTTCTTTTCCGGTGTAAGTTTGTTAGGGGGAATTTTGATTTTGCTTTTTTCTTCCTTTATGTTTATTATTAAACTGTTACCCTCTTCATCGACACTATAATTAATCTCATCCTTTTTTAAATCAAAAACAAGTCTTGTTATTTTTTGAGGAATTATCTTATTCTGACCTACCCGCACTCTTAAAATTTCTGAGGATGAAACAGGAAAACTACTTCTCCTTACATTATTTCTTGTATCATACAGGTCAAAAACGAGTCTTCTCGGATTCTCAACATAGAAAACATCATAAGTTGGAACATCTTTGTTGAAAGTCAAGATGATTTGAGAATTTCCGTCTGCACCCTTTTTGACATTTAAAATTTGAAGAAGAGTCTCATTTTTATCTCCATTGTTCAGAGGGATTGCAGGAGTTTCGGTTTTGTAGATTTCCATAATTACATTTTTCCCACTCTTGAAAATTCTGAACGGAGCCTCAGTTTTCATGATCAGATGTGCATATAACTCTCCGTTGCTTTTTTCATCAAACTTTATTTTTTCAATCACACCTTTTCCCGCAATCTCATTCTTATCCGTGGAAATATTCTTAAACCTTAACACAATCTCTCTCGTATCCCCTTTATTCTCAAAAAAATCCGGAATTTCTTCGAAACCTGAGGAACCTTCAAAAATCACTTTCAATTTCTTACCTGAATTCTGAAAATATACATTTGTGATTTTGTTTTGTTGTCCTATTGCAGAACTACTTAAGAAGATAAGTAGCAATACTATTGTAAGTACTTTTAGCTTTTTCATCTTCTCCTCCATATTTATTATTCCTTGGAATTTTCATCCATATTTATTCTTTTTATAATTTCCCTTGTTTTTTTCAACATAATAGGTGATTTTAATATCTGAATAAATTTAACATAATCTGGTCCAACCTTTTCTACAATACCATCCATTAATTTATCCCCCGTTTTAAGAGAGTAAGCTTCTCCTTCGGGTGTAACAACCATTGCAGAATAGGTTCCTTTGAAACCTATTATTCCTGTTAATTGAATCTCATTAATATAAAAGGGTTTCACTCCTTTTTGGACCTTCTTTTTTGCTGCTTTTAATCCCCTCAGCAAATCATAGAAAGGATCCCTTCTATTCTGAGGATCATAATGGTACAAAAGGTTAGTGTCGGAAATCTTTTTGAAAGATTTGACAGTGTTTGTTTTATCTGATTTATCAACTCTGGTTTTTCTGTTTTGAGAAACAGACAATCCATTTATTAAGAAGAATAAAACAGTAAAAAAGATATAAAGTTTTTTCTCAGACATCTTTACCTCCTTCTAACAACAACAGTCTTTTTGCCTCCAGCTCTCTTTTCCTCTTTCTCTATAAAAATATATGTCTTGGCTAAAACTTTAGCTGAAATGGTTTCCCTGTTTGTTTGTTTAGACAAAGCTTTGATTTCAAAATTAGAAATTGTAAATATTCTCGACAGACTGCAGAGATGAACAAAAAAGATAGCAAGGTCGTGATATCCGCCTCTTAAGGATAATCTTATGGGCCATTCGGCAAAAACATCCTTAACTTTAACATTTTTGTATTGGGTTCTTTCAATATTTCCCTGTCTAACCGTCACTCTTTGCTTAATTACGATACTTTTTGGTATCTCTCCCTGAGGAGCAAAGCTTAAAATTGAAAGATTACAATCTTTAGCCCTTCCTTGAATTATGGTTAAAATTTTTGCTATCTCTTTTCTATTTGGTAAAATTTCCTTTAATTTTTCAAGATTAGCTCTTTTTAATTCTATATCTCTTTGAATCTTATTTATTTCCCTCTTTTTTCTTTGTAATGTTTTAATTTCGGATTCTAATTGAGCTTTCTGTTTTTCCAGGGATACAACTTCATTCTGTCCCGGCACATAGTACATTTTATAATAGATACCGATAAAGAGCAAACCCAATAAAACAAAGATAATTAATTGTCCATACCATGGCAAGCTTTTTATATCCATTACTTCACCTCAGTCATCTTGTATTTAAAGTTTAAACTAAAACTGTAAAATTCAACACCGCTTTTCTTTATCTTTTTTGTGTTTATCAGATTGAAATTCATGAATTTATTGGTTTTTTCAAGGTTAGTGATAAAACGAGCAACAAGTTCATTGGAAAAGGCAAAGCCATTGATCTTTATCAATCCCTGATTATAGTTTAGAAAAGTGAACCAGATTTGATCCGGTACATTCTTGGATAAAAGGTCAAGCACCTCTACGGGAACTGTTCTATACTTTTTTAATCTGTCTATTATTTCAATTTTTTTATTTATGATCTGCTGTTTTTTTTCTAACTCTTTCAATCTTTTTTCCACATTTTTTAACTCGGGGCTATTTTTCTTGGCTGTTAAAACATCAATATCTTCTCTAAGATGATCAAGTTTCTTACTCTGGGTATACCACATAAACGCGATAATAAGGACAGTTACAACCATCACAGCTACAAACATATTTGTCAAATTTTTATCTGTTTCACCTGAAATAAACGCTTTTTTCTTTTTCCCTTTTTCTCTTTTTTCCGATTTTAGAACATTTATTTTTATCATTTTTATTCTCCCATTTTTCTCATTGCTAATCCTACAGCAACAACAAAGGTACTTTCCATTTCATTAAGATAATCGGAATTAAATTTTTTTTCATTATAGTAAATATTCTGAAAGGGATTAACAAGTTCGATAGGTAGTTTCAATTCATCTTCTAAGAAGGAAGAAAGATTTTTCATTTTAGCGCTTCCACCACTCAGATAAATCTTGGAAATACTGTCTTTTACCGAGATTGCCTGATAGTAGTCAAATGTTTTTAATATTTCCATTTTAAGGTCATTAAACAAAACCTGTAAACTGGGTTCAACCACTTCAGATGATATACCTGAAACCGTTTGTCCTTTTTTTATCTTCTCCGCTTTTTCGAAATCCAGATGGAACTCTTTTTGAATCACATCAGTTAAATTGGCTCCTCCTAAGTTTACATCTCTTGTCAAAATAGGTGCTCCGTTTCTTACTATGACGATATTGGTTAAAGAAGCGCCCACATTTATTATTGCATACGTAGTGTCTGGAGGAATAGAATAATTGAATTCAACAGCATTCTGTAAGGCAAAGTGATCTGTATCAACAACTTCTACATTTTTCCCCGCTTGAATAACCGCTCCTCTGTATTCATCCACTTTTTCTCTTTTTATTGCCACTAAAACAACTTCCATTCTCTCTTCGTCTTCATTCACAACATCATAATCCAGATAGACATCTGTTATCGGTGAGGTAAGCTGTCCTTTGGCTTCAAATTCAATTGACTCTTCAAGCTCTTCCTCTGACATCTTCTGAAGAATAAGTTTTCTTGTTATAACAGCTGTTCCGGATAAGCCAATTGCAACATTCTTGTTTTTAATATGAGCATTGGAAAAAACCTTATTAATAGTATCTGCTAAAGAGGTATAATCCATAATGGCCCCTTCAACTATGGTCTGAGGAGGTAGAGGTTCATATCCCAAGCCTGACAATTCATATATTTCTCTTCCACCTTTTTTCTTTGGAATTAATTCCACAACCTTTACAGCAAAGCTTCCAATGTCAAGTCCTACTAAATTCTTTTTTTTAAACAAACTCACTCTCTCTCTCCTTTTTTTTCTATACTTTTAATAATATATTATTTTTTGCAAAAAAGTCAATATTATTTAAAAATTTTTTTCTTAAATTAGATAATTTAATTGTTTTTAAGTTTTTAAATAATAATTTTATCAACACTACTGTTAAGTTTGTAAAAACACAAAATATGATTTTAGCGTTTAATAACAAGTATTTCCCCCTTATGCTATTGTAATATTTTTATCAAGATAGACATCTTGAATAGCATTTAAAATTTGAATTCCTTCTTTCATAGATTTTTGAAAAGCTTTTCTTCCCGTAATTAATCCCATTCCCCCTGCTCTTTTATTTATAACAGCTGTTCTGACTGCTTGAGCAAGATCATTTTCCCCTGAGGCTCCACCGGAATTTATTAAACCGGATCTTCCCATAAAAGAATTTATGACCTGATATCTTGTAAGATCAATAGGATGATCGCTTATTAATTTCTCATACATTAATTTACTTGTCTTTCCGAAATTTAAAGCAATGAAACCTCCGTTATTCTGGGGTTGCTTTTGTTTAATTATATCCGCTTCAATAGTAACTCCTATGTAATTTGCCTGTCCTGTTAAATCCGCTGCAAGATGATAATCTTTATCTTTTTTAAATGCAGAATTTCTCAAATATGCCCATAAAACCGTTATCATTCCGAGACTATGGGCATATTTGAACGCCTGAGAAATTTCCTGTAGCTGTCTCATTGACTGTTGGGAGCCAAAGTAGATAGTTGCTCCAACTCCAACCGCTCCCATTTCAAAAGCCTGATCAACATCCGCAAATAAAACCTGATCATACTTATTAGGATAGGTTAAAAGTTCATTATGATTAATTTTTAAAATAAAGGGTATCTTGTGTGCATATTTCCTGGCCACAGCTCCTAAAACACCAAGTGTTGAAGCTACGGCATTACAACCTCCTTCGATTGCAAGTTTTACAATGTTTTCCGGATCAAAGTAAATAGGATTTGGGGCAAAGGATGCTCCCGCACTGTGTTCAATCCCCTGATCAACAGGTAAAATTGAAAGATAACCTGTCCCTGCCAACCTTCCATGGTTAAAAATCATGTTCATATTTCTTAAAACTGCAGGAGGCCTGTCACTGTCAACTAAAACCCTGTCAACAAAATCAGGTCCCGGCAAATGAAGTTGTTCTTTTGGAATTGTTTTACTTTCATAATTTAAGAGGTACTCACTTTCTTTTCCCAATAAAGACTCGACATTTATACTCATATCGCCCTCCTGTTTTTAATAATAGCAAAAAAAAGATTACTTTTCAATATTTTAAACTTCATCTTTTAATATTTTCTCAATTGTTCGTGTAATTAGAAATCCTAAATATCCGTTTGATACAGGTTTTCTTCCATCTTCTATGGACTCAATAAAGTCTTTTACCATTATAGATAAAGGCTCATATGTTTCCAGAGAAGGAATAATAATATCTCCTACTCTATATGTCAGCTGATATTCACCAAAATCCGAGGGATCTAATTTTTCCACCTTTTTATCATAGATCTTAATTTTCTCTTCAGCCTCCGTATCATTGTATACTATCATTTTTTTTCTACCGACTATGATGGTTTCTCTTATTTTTCTCGGTGATAGCCAACTTACTATTCCTTCTCCCATCACCCCGTTTGAAAATTTAAGCAAAACGAACGCCACGTCAGGGTGCTTTCCAACAGTCTTTTTTAAAAATACCTTTGATTCTTTTATCTCTTCATTAAAACCCAACCAGAAGAAGAGCATTGAAAGGTCGTGGGGAAGAAGATCCCAAACCACATTAACATCCTTTCTATGTATTCCAAGATTTATTCTTCTGAAAGATATGAATTCAATCTTTCCTATTTCACCCGAGTCTATTATTTCTTTGATTTTTCTAACGGGAGGGCTGTACAAAAAGGTATGACCACTCATAATATTTAGGTTTTTGTCTTTAGCTTTTTCCAATAAAATTTTCGCATTTTCACTGGAAAGGACAAAAGGTTTTTCAAGATAAAGATGTTTACCACTCTCTAAGACTCTCAACCCCAATTCAAAATGACTTTCAGGGGAGGTAATGATAAAAACAGAATTTATATCAGAATCTAATAACTCTTCAAAGCTCTTTTTTGATATTAAGTTGGGGAAGGTTGATTTAATTAAATCAACCTTCCCTCTATCCCTATCATAGACATAAATCTTATCAACTTTCCCACACTTTACTAAATTCCTGATTATATTTTTTCCCCAATATCCTACTCCTACAACACCTACCTTCATTTATGCTCCTGATTAAACTTTTAATAAGATTAAATTTTATCTTTTTACCTTTAATAGTATATTATTTACCTTTTCCGACCGGAAGTCCAGCTTTCTTCCAGCCCATAAAACCTCCTTTAATATTATAAACAAATTTGTATCCCATCTCTTTTAATCTTAAAGTTGCAAGAGCGCCTCTGCCTCCTGATTTACAAAAAATTATTATTTTTTGATTTGGGTCAGTAATAACCTTATAGATTTTAAACTCAAGAAGGCCTCTTGGAATATGCATTGCTCCGGGAATAGTTCCTCTTTTATACTCTTTTTCAGTTCTGACATCAATAAGAATCACTCCTCCTTTGTCCAGCATTGCTTTGGCTTCCTGAGGAGTTATCATCTTAATCTTAGCAATAGCTTTTGCTACAAAATACTTTGCTGGTTTGATTTGAGCATTGGCAGAAAAAACCAACAATAAAACAATGGAAAAAATAATCAGTCTCTTTTTCATTTTAACCTCCTGTTATTATAATTTATTTTTTTTCTCTATTTTATCAACTAAAGGAAATGTGAAAATTACAATAACAATTGCTATTGCAATCAAAACGATATATGGAATACCCCAGAGTTCCATTATTGTTTTGGCTTCGATTTTACCGAGATGATTCAATCCCTTGAAGATAAATGGATATCCCAGATCCCAGATTGCAATTCCGATGTAAACGCCAACAAAAAATGCTATGGCATCAAAACTACCCGACACAGCACTTACGAGAGATGTTCCCGGGCAAAAGCCTCC
>JALVQI010000089.1 GCA_027031485.1 Candidatus Aminicenantota bacterium
ATACATCTTGTTCGATTAAAATATGAAAGAATTTTTGAGGATTTTGACAATGAATACTTTAAAGATAGAATCAATGATATAAACGATGCTCTAAACAGACTAATGGATAATCTAAAGAGTAGAGGAATAAAGGATAAAGAGATCCCCGATAATAAGCCTATAATTATACTTGCAGATGATATTCCCCCGTCCGAAATGGCAAATTTGATTACGAGAGAAAATTTAAAAGGGGTTATCCTAACAAAAGGAGGATTAAACTCCCATTCGATAATTCTTCTGAAAGCATTTGAAATTCCCGCTGTAATAAATTTAAAAACAGAATTGTCCGAAATCTATGATGGAACTGAGGTTATTGTTGATGGTATAGAAGGAGAAGTTATCTTCGGGCCTTCGTTAGCCATAAAAAAAGAATACTTAAATAAAAAAGAACAGTATGAAAAATATCTTACTGAATTAAAATCAGTTAAAAATCTCCCCTCAAAAACAGCTGATAATTTCCCATTTAAAATTATGGCAAATATTGAATTACCCGAGGAAGTAGATCTTGCACTATCGTTTGGAGCAGAGGGCATTGGGCTTTTCAGAACGGAATTTCTCTATCTGTTTAGTGAAAAAGAGCCCACACCCCAAGAACAGGAGAAGCTCTATTCGACAGTTTTGTCAAAAATGAATGGCAAGCCTGTTGTAATAAGAACAGTTGATATCGGAGGAGAAAAAAAGAGCGCCTTTTTCTCAATAGACAAAGAGGATAATCCTGCTTTAGGTTTAAGAGGTGTTAGATATTTTTTAAAGAACCCTGATATATTAAAAGAACAACTAAAGGCCATATTAAGAGCTTCCAGAAAACATAAAGTAAAAATTCTTTTCCCTATGATTACGGAAGTCGAAGAAGTAAGAGAATTAAAGGAATTAACATTAAATATAGCAAAAACCGAAAAAATTGAAAGAGAGAACTTTGACATAGGGATTATGATTGAAGTGCCATCGGCAGCCTTAATGATTGATAAACTTGCAAAAGAGGTTGACTATGTAAGCATAGGAACAAATGATCTGATACAATATACTCTGGCCGTTGATAGAGGCAATCCCACAGTGAATTATCTTTATAAAGCTGTAAATCCTGCAATATTAAGATTGATCAAATTAGTCTCGGATGAAGGTAAAAAAAGCGGAATTGAAGTCCAAATCTGCGGTGAGATGGCTTCCAACCCGATTTTTGCAATGGTTCTATTGGGGCTGGGTATTAGAAGTATAAGTATGTCGCCTATTGCAATCCCTCTTGTTAAAAGAACCTTAAGAGCAAGCTGCATTAAAAATCTGAAAAGGATTTCAAAAGATGCTTTAACCTTATCTTCCGCTGATGAGGTCAAAGAATATGTAATTGAAAGTTTTCTGAAAACCTGTCCTAAAACACTTTTTGAAAATATAAATCTTGTTAAAAGATAAAGGGAGAAACGAATGTTAAAGAAAATAACTAAAATTGAAAAACCATGGGGATATGAAATCCTTTATGCCCATACGGACAAGTATGCGGGAAAAATCCTATTTGTTAAAAAGGGAAGCAGGCTTAGTTACCAATATCATGAAAAAAAGGATGAAACAATGTATCTCTTTAAAGGTAAAGTAAAAATAATAACTGAAATTGACGGAGAGAAAAAAGAAATAATCTTAACCGAT